>JANXAE010000045.1 GCA_025062235.1 Bryobacteraceae bacterium | reverse complement strand
GACGCGGCACGTACTCCCCGAAAGGCACCAGCCGCATCTTGTCGTAGCGGCCGGCCGGCCGGCCAGCCGGAGAGACCAGCAGCGCGGAATTCATCGGCGAGCCCTCAGGGGTATGGGGAACCACGTTCAGCAGCAACCAGGCGCCCGTGCGCTGGGCCAGGCCGTTGACCATCTCGCGAAAGCGCGCGTCGGAGTCGTAGTACACCGGCGCCGGCACCTCGGGCCATACGATCAGAAACGGCGGGCGGCCCGCCCGGGCCGCGTGCTCGGAAAGAAAAACCATTCGCTCGTGCTGGCGGAGGGTCCAACTGTCGGTCCAATCAGCGCTCTGGGAGATGTTGGGCTGGACGAGCACTGCGGTATGCTCGCCTTCCGACGGCGCGGGCAAGCGGGGCAGAGCGTAGAGCGCGGCCAGCAGAACTGCGGGCGCCAGATGCGGGAGGGGCCGGCGGCGGATGACCAGCGCGAGGACCGTGCCCATCGCGGCCAGCACAAAGGAAACGCCGTGGACTCCGGCCAGCGGGGCCAGGCGAACGGGCAGATCCATCTCGATGCCTGCGTTGCCCAGCGCAAGCCACGCGAAACCCAAAGGCCCGTGCGTGCGCTCGATCGCCGTCCACAGCGCGGGAACGGCAAGCACCGCCCACCGGCCCGCCAGCACGGCGCCCGCCAGCCACGCGAACGCTCCCAGGTGCAGCGCCTTGATGCCCGAAAACAACCCTACCGCGCCCCAAGCCGCAGGCAAAGGCAGGCGACCGTACACTGCCAGCGGGTAGTGGATCCAGTAGCAGGTCCCCGCCCAGAAGATCGCGCCCGCGAGGTAACCCAGCAGGAACCTCCGCCGCGGGCGAGCCTCCCGGTCGAGCGCCACCAGGAGCGGCGCCAGCGCGAGCGGCGCCAGCCAGCTCACGTCGAAGCGTGGGAAGCAGAGCACCAGCAGCACGCCGCTGGCTGCCGCGAGCAGCCAGTTCACGGGCCAACCTCCCCCAACCGCCGCACGAGCCGTTCCGCCATGTAGGAGCTGCGCACGAACGGGCCGCTGAAGACCGCGCGAAAACCCAGTTCCAGACCGCTGCGCCGGTACTCCTCGAAGCGTTCCGGCGGCACGTACTCGACGACCGGGAGGTTGCGCAACGTGGGCTGCAAGTACTGCCCGACGGTGAGGATCGCTACACCCGCCTGCCTGAGATCGCGCATGACGGCCCGCACTTCCTCGGGCGTCTCGCCCAAGCCGACCATGAGGCCGGACTTCACCAAGGGCGCGCGCGGACGCCTGCCGGCGAACGCCAGTACGGCCAGCGAACGCTCGTAGCGCGCCTGCGGGCGCACCCGCGGGTAGAGCCGCGGAACGGTTTCGACGTTGTGGTTGAAAACGTCCGGACCGGCTGCGAGCACGGTCTCGACAGCATCGAGGTCGCCCCGGAAATCCGGTGTAAGCACCTCGACGGTCGCCCCGGGCAGGGCCTTGCGGATCTCGGCGATGGTGGCCGCGAAATGGGCTGCACCACCGTCAGGCAAGTCGTCGCGGTTGACGCTGGTCACGACGACATGACGAAGACCCATCTGCCGGGCCATCTCAGCGACGCGTGCAGGCTCGCAAGGATCGGGTGGCGGAGGGTGTCGGGCCTTGGCGACCGCACAAAAGCCGCAGCCTCGGGTGCAGCGATCGCCCAAGATCATGAACGTAGCCGTGCCCCGGTGAAAGCACTCGTGGATGTTGGGACAGCGGGCAGCCTCGCAAACCGTGTGCAGTGACCGCCGTCGCAGCTCGCGCTTGATCTGGTGCAAGGCGACGAAGTCGGTTTCGGGCTTCCGCAGCCAAGCTGGCAGGCGGGGCCGCACGTCAATACCTGCGCACGTAACTGGAGCGGAAGCCGGCCTCCTCGAGCCGCTTCCTCGTGTGCGCGATCTCCTCTTCGTCCTTCAGCGGGCCGACCAGCACGCGGAAAAGAGTTTCGCTCGGCCCGGGCGCCACGCGGGAGGCAAATCCTTTCCGTTTGAGCACGTCCGCCAGGAATTCGGCCTCGTTTCGCCGCACGGCGGCCACTTGCAGGAAAGTCTGGCCGGGCTCAGGTTCCGCGACTGCGGGGGCTCCGGCGCCGGGCTGGCCCGGGGGCGGAGTCGTGGCTGCGGGCGGCGGCGTTGGCTGGGTCTGCGGCGGGGTCGCAGGGGGCCATGGGCCCGATTCCTGCCCTGCCGTGCCGGCCGAGCCCCCGGTGGCGACCTTGGCCTCCCCTGGCTCCAAGGGCGTCGCAGCCTCGGGCGGAAGACCCGATGGCGTCGCGCGCACGCCCGTCTGGCCCGGCTGCACCGCGGTTGCGCCAGCCGAGCCGGCACGCTTGCTCGAATCGTCCGGCGCCGCCGCGATCTGGCCGCCGGCCGTGCGGCCTAGGAAATACCCGGCGGAGAACACGACTCCTAGCAGCACGATCAGAATGAAGATCACGCTGAGCAACTGCGGCGTGCCCAGCACGAGTTCGTATTCGCCTTCCTCGTTACGCGGCATGGCTCATGCGTCGCGCTTGCCGTCGCCGGCCGCCATCCGGTCCAGCACGCTCTTGACGCCGCTGATGATGTCGATCGGGATGGGGAACACGACGGTCGTGTTCTTCTCCGTCCCGATCTCTACCAGCGTCTGCAAGTACCGCAATTGCAGTGCGACCGGCTGACGCTGGATCATCTCCGCGGCCATGGTGAGCTTTTCGGCCGCCGTGTATTCGCCCTCGGCATGGATGATCTTGGCTCGGCGCTCGCGCTCGGCCTCGGCCTGGCGGGCGATGGCCCGGATCATCTGCTCGGGCAAATCCACTTGCTTGATCTCCACCATCGTCACCTTGACGCCCCAAGGACCCGTGTGCTGGTCGAGCACGCTTTGCAAGCGCAGATTCAGCTTTTCCCGCTGGCTGAGCAGCTCGTCGAGCTCGACCTCGCCCAGCACGCTGCGCAAAGTGGTCTGGGCGAGCTGCGAGGTGGCGTAGAGGTAGTTGGCGACCTCGATCACGGCACGCGTGGGATCAATCACGCGGAAGTAGACCACCGCGTTGACCTTCACGGTGACGTTGTCACGGGTCACCAGATCCTGGGGCGGGACCTCGAGAGTTTCGATGCGCAGCGAGATGCGCACCATGCGATCAATGGGCGCGAAAACCAGGATGATGCCCGGCCCTTTGGGTTTGGGCAGCACCCGTCCGAGCCGGAAGATCACCCCTCGCTCGTACTCGGCCAGGATCTTGATCGAGGACAGCAAGTACAACCCTACGATCAGAGCCGCGAACCACCAGATGGAAAACTCCATTTCAGTCCCCCTTGTGTTGCTCGGCGGGCACGACATGGAGCGTCAGCCCGCGAACATCCACCACCTTGACCGGCCTGCCCGCTTCTACCGGCTCATTCGATACGGCATTCCACAGCTCTCCGTGTACGAAAACCTTACCCGCGGGCGTCAGGCTGGTGTAGGCCACGCCCACCTCGTCAATCATCCCCGCTGTGCCGGTGGCCACTTTCTGCACCCGCGCTCGCACCACCAGGGTGACCAGAAACGACGTGATGAGCGCGAAAGGCAGCGCCAGCCCGACGGCCACCGGCAACCTGATGCGCATCTCCGGCAGCGGGCTCTCGATCAGCAACAGTGCGCCCAGCACCATCGAGACGGCTCCGCCCGCCGCCAGGATCCCGTGCGAGGCCAGCTTCGCCTCCAGCACGAAAAGAATCAAGGCCAGCACCAAGAGCGCCACGCCCACCCAATTGATCGGAAGGACCGACAGGGCGGAAAGACCCAACAGGACGAGAATGCCGCCGATGACGCCCGGCGCGATCAGCCCTGGGGAGCTGAACTCGATGTAAACCCCCAGGGCGCCGAGCACCAGCAGGGCAAGCGCGATGTTGGGATCGGCGATGGCGGCGAGGATTTCTTCCCGCAGCGAGCGTTCGTAAGTGACGACCACGGGCTGCTCGAGGCTGAGCCGCACCTTGCGCCCGTCGAAACGCGTGACCTCTAGTCCGTTCAGGCGCGTCAGCAACTCCGCCTCGTCCCGCACGAGCAAGTCAATCAGCCTGTTGTCCAGCGCCTCCCGATCGGTGAAGGAACGGGCCTCAAGGACCGCCTTCTCCGCCAGCGCGGCGTTGCGGCCCCGTTTGGCGACGATGCTGCGCATGAAGGCGGCGGCATCGCTCTGCACCTTCTCGCGCATCACCTTGTCCATCTCACCGCCGAGCAACACCGGGCTGGCCGCCCCGGCGCGCGTGCCTGCGGCCATGGCCGCCACGTCGCCGGCCTGCAACAGGAAAAAGCCCGCCGAGGCGGCACGCCCTCCACTCGGGGTGACGAAGGTCACCACGGGGATCGGCGAGGCGAGAATCTTCTCGACGATCTGCCGCGTGGCTTCGAACAGCCCGCCCGGCGTGTTCAGCCGGACCAGCAACAGCTCCGCATTCTCCCGCTGGGCCTGCGCCATGGCGTGGCTCACGATCTCCACGGTGATCGGGTGGACCACGCCGTCCACGTCCACGGCCACCACCCTCCGGACGGCACATGGCGCACGGAGCGCACACAAGACGGCGGCGATCAGCAGCGCTTTCCGCAATGCAATCTCAATATATCACCGGCGCGCCCCACGGGCCCTCATTCGTAGCGCAAAGCGACTACGGGATCGAGCCGCGCAGCCTTCAGCGCCGGCCAGACGCCGAAGAACAATCCCACCAAGACCGAGACCGTCAGCCCGGCGGCCAGCGCCCAGAGCGGCACCACCGAGGGTAGCGATGGCATCAGCTTCCCGATCGTCATCGTGGCCGCCAGGGACAAGCCCAGCCCGACCAGTCCCCCGCTTCCCGTGAGCGCGGTAGCTTCCAGCAGGAACTGCGCCACGATGTCCTGGCGTCTGGCCCCCACGGCCTTCCGCACACCGATCTCGCGGGTTCGCTCGGTGACGGACACCAGCATGATGTTCATGACGCCGATGCCGCCTACCAGCAGCCCCAGCCCCGAAACCGCCAGCGTGGCCAGAACGATCAGGCGGGTCATGCGGTCGAACTGCTGAACGATCTGATCGGGGGTGGAAATGGAGAAATCGTTAGGCTCCCCCGGCGGCGTCCTGCGGATCCTGCGCAGGATGCCCTCGACCTCCTCGTAAGCTGCTCGCCGCATGCCAGGGCGGGCCTTCGCCGTGATCAACACGCGGTCGCGCAACTGCGGGTAGCGAAGCCGGGCAGTCTCGAACGGGATCAGGATCTCAAGGTCCTGCCGATTCTGTCCGAAGAAGCCTCCCTTAGCCTTCGCGAAGACCCCGAGCACCTCGTACTCGGCCCCATCCACGACGATCCTGCGACCGACCCCATCGCCGCCGGGAAACAGGACACGGGCCACATCCGCTCCCAGCAAGGCCACCCTGGCGGCGCGATGCTCCTCGTCCGGGGTAAACACCCGACCCGCAGCCACCTCGCGCGGCGAAATGGAGAGATGGTTTGCCGTGACGCCGGTCAGATACACGTTGTCGGATTCGTAACCGGGAACCCGTGCCGTGACAGGCCTGCGCCCCACCACCGGAGGCACGTAGAGGCTGATGCTGGCATCCTCCACCGAAGGGCAGAGACGCCGCAGCAGTTCCGCGTACTCGGGCAGGATGGGCTTGCGCCGCTGCTCCTTGGGAGACGGGAACGAACCCTGTGGATCGCCGCTGGTCTTGTACACGAAGATGTTGTCCGGCCCCAGTTCCTGGAAGAGCGTCACGATGCCCTGCCTGAGGCCGGAAAGCAGCGAGGCCACCGTCACCACCGTGGTGATCCCGATCACGATGCCGAGCACCGTGAGCGCGGAGCGGAAACGGTGGGTCCATACCGCCGCCAGCGCCATGCCCAGGTTTTCGCCCCAGCTCAGCCGCACGGCTCACTCCGCCCGCAGAGCCACCACCGGATCGAGGCGCGCCGCACGCACGGCCGGGTACCAGCCCGCGGCGATACCTACCAGGCCGGAAACCGACAGCGCCAGTACGGCGTAGTGCCAGCGGACTGGTAAGCTGGTTTGCAGGATCTGCTCGAGTGCGCCCGCCCCGAGAAAGCCCGCGGCAAGGCCCAGCAATCCGCCCGCGCCGGTCAGCAACACAGCCTCGAAGAGGAACTGCAAGCGGATATCGAACGGCCGGGCTCCTACCGATTTCCGGATGCCGATTTCATGCGTGCGCTCGGTCACCGATACCAGCATGATGTTCATGACCACGATCCCGCCCACGAGCAACGAGATCGAAGTCAGCGGGATCGCAACCGAGGAGATCATGCCGAGGATGTTCTGCGTCCAGGTGCGCACTGCCTCCGGGGTCAACGTGTCGAAGCGGTCCGGCTGGCCGGGAGGCAGACGGAAACGGGCGCGAAGCGCGGCACGCGTAACGTCGAGGGCCTCCTCCAAGGTGAGGTTCAGACCGGGTCGCGCCCGTGCAAACAGGGTGATCGAATCGGGCGTGCCGAACATGCGGCGGTAGACGGTCACAGGAATGAACACGGCGTTGTCGCGCAGGCCACCCATGACATTGCCCAGCTTCTCCTGCACCCCGACCACCGTGAAGTCCATTCCCTGAACCTTGATCTTGCGCCCGAGAGGCGAGCCGACGGGGAAAAGGGAGGCACGCACGTCCTCTCCGATGACAGCCACCGGCGCCCGGTTGCGTTCCTCCTCCGGCGTGAAGAAACGGCCCTCGGAGGTGGAAACATCGCGCAGCAGCGAGAGGCTCCAGGAGACACCTTGCACGAGGCCGTCGTCAAAGATGCGATTCTCGGCCTTCACCTCGAGCGGCCGGGCCATATAGGGACTGTAAAGGACCCGATCGCCGGTGGTGGCCTCCAGGTATTTCAGGTCATCCCAGCGGATGGGCCGGTTCCGACGCAGCTTGTCGTAATACTGGCGCCGGCCGACTGCGCCTGCCACCTGCGCCACCAGGAACGTGTTCGTGCCGAAAGTCTTCGCGGCGCTCTGCTCGGCGTACACACCAAGGCCCTCCACGGCCGCGCCCACCACGACCACGCTGGCCACGCCGATAATGACGCCGAGCAACGTCAGGAAGCTGCGGAGCTTGTGGGCGAGCACCGACTCGCGGGCCAGCCGCTCCGCCGAGACCAGCAACTCGATTTCGCGCCGCCACTCCTGCCGCCACCCCTTCATTCCCGCTCCCTCACCATTATCTTCGAGCGCGGGCACAAAAAGGGCCGCCCTTTTGCGGGCGGCCCCGAACGGGAGGGAATCAGAAGCTGAAGCGCAGCCCGAAGCGGAACACGCGCTCGTCCACGCCTTCCCGCCCGGTATTGCGCACTCCGGTCACCTCGAAGACTCCGCTGCGGAAGGAGCCGTCGGGCCACAGCCGCAACGCGTCAATGTTGTTGCTCGGGTTGGCGAAGTGAGGCGTGTTGGTGGCATTGAAGGCCTCGGCGCGGAACTGCAACCGCACGCGCTCGGTGAGTTGGAACTGGCGGAAAACGCCGAGGTCGAGGTTGATCAGCCCCGGACCACGCAGCAGATTGAAGCCAGCGGTGCCGAAGCGAGGCTCGGTGACGGGAGCGAAAGCCGTCCAGTCGTAGAAGGCCTGGCCGGGCCCCACGCCGCCCAGCTTCTTGGGCTTGGGCTTGACCACGTCCGCACGCTGGCTGTTGAAGGGCGCGTTCAACGGGCCGGTCGAGCTGACCACGCTGAAGGGGTTGCCCGAATAGGACATGAAGATCGCGTTGACCTGCCAGCCGCCGAGCAGCGCCGCCGGCACCCCCGTAGTGGCCCAGCGCTTGCCCCGACCGAAGGGCAACTCGACGATGCTGGTCGTGCTGAAGGTGTGCGGCTGGTCCCATCCGCACAGCGCGCGGTTCAAGCGGAAGAAGGCCGGGTTGGTGATGGCCGGCGTGTCGCCGCTATTGTTGACTCCCGCGATGCCAATGCACTTGGACCAAGTGTAATTGACCGCCAGGTGGTAGCCGCCGCGGAATCGGCGCTCCAAGGTGGCCTGCAAGGAATCGTAGTGGCTGTTGCCCACCGAACCGACGATCCGCGTGGCGGCGGTTCGCCCGAAGAGTTGGAAGAAGCGCTGGCTGGCGCGGCCGCCGCCCGGCCAGCCGTAGTTCTGCTCGGCAAAGCCGAGGATGTGGTTCTGGCGGGTCGCGACGTAGCCTGCCTGCAAGGTGAACTCGCCCAGCTTCTTCTGGAGCATGAAGTTCCAGGACTGGATGTAGCCACGCTTGAAACGATCCTCCAGCGTGTTGACGTCCACCGTGCCCGGGATATCCACGATGCCATTGCCCAAGTCAGGCGCCCGGACCACGGGGATGCCGTTCCTGAGCAAGCCGGCAGGCTGGAAGGGGTTCGGGCCGGTGATAGTCAACGACAGCAGCATGGGGTGGTTGGCCCGCATGGGGCGCGCAAGGTTCCACGGGTCGGTCGTGATGCCGTAGCCGGCCCGGATGACGAAGGTCTCGGTAGCGCGGTAGGCCAGGCCGAAGCGCGGCGCAAAGAGTTTCTTGCTGACCTCGACGCCGCAGTCGCGCGGCACAACGCCGACGCCGCAGACGTGCATCTTGTTGGTTGCCATGTTGTAGCGCTCCAGTCCGCGGTCCGGACGCACCGGCATGGGGAAGTACTCCCATCGCGTGCCGACGCTCATCGTCAGCTTCCGGCTGAGCTGCCACCGGTCACGGACGTAGAGGCTGTACATGGAAGTACGGGTGCCGTATTCATCCGGGAACTGGAAGATCTTGCCGAGGCTGGCAGGCAGCCCCAGCAAGAAATCGGCGTAGCCGTTCCACTGGTTGGCCGCGGGGCCGCCCCGGGTGGTGGTCACGTTCCCTGTAAAGGTGAATCCTCCGGCGCCCGGTTGCGTGCCGCCGTAGAACTCCGGCTGCGTATGGTTCAGGTGCTGGAAGGAGATTTCCACGCCGAAGCGCACGTCGTGCGGCCCACGCAACCAGCTCACGTTGCCCTGATAGTTGAACTGCGGATCGCGCCGGTAGTATGGCATGTAGCCCTCGGTTTCGCCAATCGTCGTGTGTCCGCCGATGATGAAGCGTGGCCAGCCGCCCTCGAAACGCCTCGGCCCGTTGGTCCCGGGGATGCCGAGGAAATCCAGCCCGAGTTTCTCGTTGATTTCGGCCTGCTCGGCGTTGGTCGCCATGCGCGTGAAGCCGAAGTTGCCGTCAACGATGAAGGTCGGGCTGAGCACGTAGGTGCCCGCGACCGTCAGGCTGTGGGTCGTTCCCCAACCCTTGCCAGGGTTGTTGAAGACTCGGGTGACGTAAGGGCCGGCGAGACGGCCGAACACGCGCTCGACGAACTGGTCGAAGTTGAGGTAACCGTAGCGACCGTACATGGTGAAGCGGTCGCTGGCGTTCCAGTTGACCTTGGCGTCCACGATGTGCCGGTCGAAGGGCCAGCGCCCTGCACCGTAAAAGTTGTTGGTGAAACGGTCCGGGAAGGTGGGCATCGGCGTCAATTGGACCAGCTTGAGCACGATCGGCTCGATGCGAGCGGGCGGAACGATGTTGCCCGGGAAAGGCACGCGGCCAGCGCCCTCCGCGTCGCCCGTCGCCGGGTCGTAAATGGGCCGGTCCGATTCGGTCATGATGCCCCGCCGGGTCAGCTCGGTCGGGACAGTGTACAGACCCGCGGCGAACTGGCGGATGAGCGTGCCCTCGTGGCTGACGAAATAGAACAGCCTGTTGCGCTTGATCGGGCCGCCAAGGGTGCCGCCGAACTGGTTGAAGATGTCCTTGGGATTACGCTCGCCGGGGGGCGTGAAGAAAGGCTTGGCCTTGGTCTTGTTGTTATTGTTGAACCAGAAGGCGGAACCGTGCAGCTCGTTGGTGCCGCTCTTGATCTGCACGTTGATTGCCGCCCCCCCGGCCAGGCCCTGCTCGGCGTCGAAGCTATTGGTCACCACGTTGACCGTCTCGATCGCCTCGAGCGCGGGCACGTAGGCAGTGATGTGCGGCAGCCAGATGTTGAACTGCGTGGCGCCGTCCAGCCGTACGTTGTTGGAAGCCGGAACGGTGGCGTTGACCTCGTACATCAAGGAACGGGACGGATTCGACGGAACTGAGTGCGCGTTGCGCGGCTGCGTGAACCCTGGCAAGGTGCCCAGGATGTGTTGGTAGTTGCGCCCAGGCGGCACGGGAAGATTCTCCAGCGTTTGCCCCGAAACCTCGGCGCGCACTTCGGCCCGGTCGGTCTGGAGAACTGCCGCGCTGGCCGCCACCGTGACCGTTTCCGTGACCGCTCCCACCACGAGCGTCGCGTCCACGCGGGCTATGCTGTTGATGGTTACATGGACCTCGCTTCGGCTGTACGTCTGGAAACCACTCTTGGAGATGCGGACCTCATAGGTTCCCGTGGGCAGGTTGGGGAAGCTGTAACCGCCCGCCTCATTGGTCGTCGTGGAACGAGTCAAGCCCGTTTCGCGTTGCGTTACGGTGACAGTGGCGTCGGGAACCGGCGCCTGAGTCGGGTCCGTTACGTTCCCGACAATCGAGCCATAAAGCACCTGCGCGCTGGCCGCTCTCGGGAAAAACGCCAGCAAGGCCGCGCAGACGATCACAGAGCAAGCAAGCGCCCAGGGCAGCCGCCGCAGGGCGATCGTGATCCTGGCCATACTAACCCCCTGAAGTCGACCATACTTTCTTCGGGTGGTTCCCCCCGAGGATGGAAAACCAACCCTTCTCACCCGCAAATCAATATATCACAGGGGCTTCAGGGAGCCAAGAGGGAAAAGGCGAAAGTCGCCCGGAGCCGAAGCCTACTGAAAAAGGCCGACGGCCCCTCGGGAGGACGGCCGCCGGGGCAGCCCGAAGGCGGCGTTCAATCCCCGAACGCTCGGCGCGGGGCCATGGCGCGCCAGCTCAGCCACGCGCCCATCAACCGCCAGTTCTTCCACTGCGTCCGCGCAACCGAAAGCGCCAGCATCAGCAGGATGAACGCCACCGCCGCGATCGCCGTCTGCCCGATGGTCAGGTTCTCTTTCCAGAACCACAACCAGCGCCCGTACATGAGTTCGATATGCACCCAGTAGACCAGCAGCGAGGTCATCCCGAACTGGCGCACCCAGCTCCAGCGATTGCCCACGACGTAACTCATCCACAGATAGGCGAAGGCCAGCGCTACCAGAATGACTCCAAGCTTGATAAGGATCAGCAGCGGACTATCCAGCCAGAAATCCGCGCTCGGGTAAATGGAGTAAGGGATGTTAGCCAGATACTGGCCGCCCAGAATCAGCGCGAATCCCACCACTGCGCCCCATTGCAAGAGGCGTTCGACCTGCTCCGGCCGGACGAGTTTGAGAATGCTACCTGCACTGACTCCGAAAGCCACGAAGCTGGCCCATGGGAAGAAGGCGAAAGCATAGTAGTCGGGAGCCAGATAGGCTTTGACCAACGGAGGCACTCCCGTCCAGTCCAGCCGCGAGACCAGAGGCGAGCAGAGCGCGATGACCAGCCCCGTCGCCGCCCCGAGCCGGGCGCGCTCTGCCGTGCTGAACAACGCCATCGGCGAAAGCACAGCCACCGCGAAGCCCATCGCGTTCAGGATGTCCACCTTGAGCAGATCGGTCCACGGGCTGGTGGGCCAGGCGAACAACCACAGTTGCAGCCTGAAGAGGAAAGCCAGCCCGAACAGGTAAGCCGCACGCCTCAAGCTCGCTTGCCAGCGCGCCAGCGGCGGCAATCCCTTGCGCTCGCGGTTGTCCATGAGGAACGCGAGCGTAACTCCGACCAAAAAGAGAAAGATGGCGGGAGGCATTCCGCCAACGAACTGCGAGAGCACGTACGGGCCGCTGGTGCGCAGCTCGGGCTTGGTGAAGGAATGGAACGCATGGCCCTGGATCATGATCACGGCAGCCAGACCGCGCAACCAGTCCAGGTAAGCCAGGCGTGTAGAGGCTACGGGCGACGGGGAATTCATCGGCGCTTGCTTCCGTTCATTGTAGCGCAGGATGCCGTCGGCCCGCTCACTTCTGCGGATACTCGCGCCGCACACCGGGAGGGAGCTTGAGCCGGCAGTCCGAGTCCGAAAGCCCCACGTTGACCCGCAGGTCGTGATAGCGAATCAGGTAGTAATCGCCGCCCGGCTGCCAGAAACGCTGCTGCAAGGGATAACCGGCATCTTCCGGGATCCAGAGCTCGATTTTCTGGACCTGCTCGCGCACCTGGGGCGATTTCGGCTCCAGTTCCAGCCGTACAGCGCGCCGCCCATCGAGCGTTTCCTCGCCCGTCAGTCGAATGGCATAGTTGCGTTCCAGCTCGCGCCGGCGTGTGCCGAAGCCGAGCAGGGAGAACTGATCCACGAGCGCGCGGCTCTTGCCCAGATCGTAGACCTGCACGGTCTGGATCTTCGGGTAATAAATCTGGGCAGTGGTGCCTTCCAACGCGACCGCCCGGGCGTCAGGTGCGACGATCTCGACCTTCATCAGCGCGCGACTGCTGGCGCGCTTCATGCGGATGGTGCCGCTTTCCGTGCTGGACTCCGACAGCACAGCGGTGTAGGCCACCTTGGTGAGCCCCGCGATCATGTCGCGGAAGGCCGCCGCATCGCGGTCCATGCGGTCGAGAATCTCCTCCAACCGGCTCTGCGCCCTCGCAGCTTCGGTCACCAACGCGAGCAGCAACAAGCAGCATTTCCAGCCGTGCTTTCTCATGGGGTGTGTGGGTGGGCGCGATCCGCCGCGGCGAAAGCAATGAAGCCCCGGATCTCCTGCTCGGAATCCACTACGGGCTCGAGCCGCACGATGACCAGCTTGTCGCCCGTCTGGAAGCTCAGCAGATCCTGCGCCTTGCGAAGGCGCTGCTCCTCGGGCGTCCCCGCCAGCAGTTCCGCCTCGATCCAGAAAATCAGCGCGCCGTGCTCGGTCGGCAGGACGGCGATCCGGCTAGCCCGGGGAACCCTGGGCTGGTCGCGGAACCACTCGCGCGGCGTCAGGAAAATGAAGGCGAGGATGAGCGCCACCATGACGTCATACTGCCAACCGGCGCGAGGGTAGTCCCACAGGATGAAGCGCTTCAGGCCTTCCCACGCCGAGGCGCGCATACTCAAAGTGTAACCCAGGCGCCCAGCCAGCTCTCCGGTCTCAGAGCTCGCGGGCAATCGCAACGACGTCGCTGAGCAGGCCGTAAGCCGTTTGCTCCACCCCGGGAGAAAGCGAGAGCACACCGATGGTTCCCGCCAAGTCGGTGCGCAGCAGCAGCAGGTTGGAAGTGCCGCGAGCTGTCGCCAACGGATCGGTCACCGGCAGGACTTCCGGGCGCACGCGCAGGCTGACGCCCCGCCCGGTCCGCTTGGCGCGGCTGATCAGGCGCACGGTCTTGCCCTTGCGCGCCAGCTCCGCAAGCCGTTCCGGCGTCAGCCGGCCGATTCCGCGGGTCGGGACATCGAGCGGCGTGACCCCGGCATCCAGCAGGACGTTGGCCAGAGCCGCCGTCTTCGCCGCCGCATCCCATCCGTCAATGTCGTACCGCGCATCCGCCTCCGTCACGCCCAGCTTGCGCGCGCGCTCGACACCCTCCTGCATCGTCAAACCTTCGCTCATGGCTTCGATGACGACGGTCGTGGTCGAGTTCAGCACGCCCGTGAAACCCAAGACTCGCACACCGGGCAGTGTGTACCGGACCAAGTTGAAGACCGGGGCGCCGTCCATCACGGTGGCTTCGAATCGGAATTGGACTCCGGCTCGCTCGGCTTCGCACCGCAGCGCCGCCCAGGCGTGCGCAATGGGCCCCTTGTTGGCTGTCACTACGTGCATGCGCCTGGCGAAAGCCGCCCGGATGTGGGAAATGGCGGGCTCGCCAGTCAGCGGGTTCAGCGGCGTGACCTCCACCATGACGTCGGCTCCGCTCCGATCGAGGAACTCTTCGACGCAGCGGGCCGGCGGCCCGAAGGAGGGCTCCAGCGACAAGCCGTGCTGGTCGAGGGCCGTCCCGTGGCGCGCGGTATGGATCCCGGTGATACGGAACGGGAAAACCGCGCGCTTGCTCTCGAGCAGGCGGGCAAAGGCCCTTCCGACCCGCCCGTAGCCAACCAACGCCAGCTTCACGGGCCGCCCTACTCGCCCATCACCTTGATGATCACGCGCTTGGGCCGCTGGCCGTCGAATTCCGCGTAGTAGATCTGCTGCCATGGGCCCAGGTCGAGACGGCCGCCAGTCACCGGCACGATCACCTGGTGATGTACCAGCAGACTCTTCAGGTGGGCATCCCCGTTGGTCTCGCCCGTGCGATGGTGCCGGTAGTCCTTGCGGAACGGAGCCAGCTTTTCCAACCACTCGTCAATGTCCGCCAACAGTCCGTCCTCGGCATCGTTGACCCAGACGCCGGCCGTGATGTGCATGGCCGAGACCAGGATCATGCCCTCCTGGACGCCGCTCTTCCTCAGGGCGGCTTCGACCTGCTGCGTGATGTTGATGTACTGGCGATGCTCCTTGGTGTGGAAGGTGAGGTACTCGGTGTGAAAACGCATCAGCCCGATCATACTGCATCGGGCTGTGCGAGGGGGTTGGGGTGCCGGGGAGGTTTTTTGCTTCAGGGGTCTTTAGGTTAGAGGTTAGTCTCGCTTAGGTGGGAGTTGCCTCCCCGGCCTACTTCCAATTTTAGAAGATCCCCTCGCGGATTGCAACAAAAAATTGTAGACGAGTGCCCGGGATTCGGCGGGAATACCATAACCAATTGAAAAACAATAGGAAAAATACCTTCCCAGCCACCGCGACGCCCGCCGCCCCGGGCGCTACAATGCCTTTGGGAGGAACGATGGAGCAAACCAAGAATGCCCATGCCGGCGTGCGCCCGCCAACAGCGGTGCTGACCCGAGGCTTCGATCCCCGGCTCTCGGTGGGCAGCGCGCGCCCTGCCGTCTTCCGAAGCTCGACCTACGTGTTCACGAGCCCGGAAGCCGCCGAACGCGCCTTCCAAGTCGCCAGCGGGCGCGCCAAGCCGCTGCCGGGCGAGGACATCGAGCTGATCTATTCAAGAATCTCGCATCCGAATGCCGAAATCCTCGAGGATCAGATCGTCCCTCTGGAGTCCGGTGCACGCCAGGCAGTGGTCTTCAATTCGGGCATGGCCGCCATCATGACAGCCTTTCTGAGCTTCCTGCGCCCTGGCGATTCTCTCATCTACACCATGCCCAACTATGGCGGCACTCGCCACTTGATCCGGGAGTTCCTGGAGCCCTTCCAGATCCTTGGAATAGCCGTACTCGCCGGGCGCTGGAACGAGATGGAGGAAGCCATCAACGCAACCCGCCGGCTCAAGGTGATTTTCATCGAAACCCCCGCCAACCCCACGTTGGTGATGACCGATATCGCGCGCACCGCCGAGGCCGCCGCCCGGCATCCGGACCGCCCCCTGGTGATCGTGGACAACACCTTCCTCGGCCCCACTTTTCAGCATCCCCTGCGCCTCGGAGCCGATCTGGTGATCTACTCGGCCACCAAGTACCTTTCGGGCTTCAGCGACATGCTGGCCGGCGTAGCGCTTGCCACCGACGCCGAGCTCATCCAGCGGATGCGCGCCCATCGGATCCTGTTCGGCAACATCCTGCAACCGGACGAATGCTGGCTGCTCGACGGCCGGCTGCCCACCGTCCCGCTCAGAATGAACCGACAGAGCAAGAACGCGCAACGGATCGCCGAGCGGCTGGTCGAACATCCCAAGGTGCGGCGCGTGCATTACCCCACTCTGTTCACCGACCCCGAACAGATCAAGATCCGTCTGGCGCAATGCCTGCAACCCGGTGCGATTTTCTCGATGGAAGTGGAGGGCGGCCGCAAGGGGGCATTCGAATTCTTGCGGCGTCTGAAGATCGCGCGCAACGCGGTTTCGCTCGGCGGCGTCGAAACGCTCGCCTGCCATCCGCGCACCACGACCCACTCCAGCCTCTCCGAAGAAGAACTCGACCGCTGCGGCATCACGGAAGGACTGGTTCGCGTCTCGGTGGGCATCGAGGACTGGCACGATTTGCTGGACGATTTCATGCAGGCGCTGGATGGGATCTGACCCGGGCCGGCGCCGCAGCGGAACCAGTCAGCCAGCTAGCGGGAACTTCGGCTCCGGTCCGCTAGCCAGCACCACGCGCTCGATGGAAGCGAAGATCCCCTCCAGGCCGGCGCGCAGCCGTTCCGGATCGTCCAGCCAGACCTGTACTTCCGGATCCCTCGTCCTGCTGCGCCCGTGGACCAAGAGATTGCGGAGCAGGGAAAGCCGGCGAAACGGCTCCCTGAGTTCGGGCGGACCATGCATGCCCTCGCGGATGGCTTTCTTGACGGCCTCTCGCTCCTCGATATCCTCGGGGTTGCCCCAGGGGCCGCTGAGCGCAGTGATGGTCGCCTCTTGCAGCAGGGTGACCGCGCGCAACAGATCGCCGCGCTCCCAAGCGGCGCGCGCAAGCAAATACTGCCGCTCGGCCAGCGTGGTGGCCTTGACCCGATCCAGCACGTTCTGAAGCCTGGCGGTCAACAGTCGCGCAGGCCCGGCGATGCCGCGCCGCAGGGCGGAGCGAGCCTGATTGAGCTGGTTCACCGCCTGCCCATAGCGGCACACCTGCTCGAAGAAGGACGCCTTGCGCAAGGCATGGACCAGGTCTTCAGGAAGGCCTGCTCCCGCCAGCTCATGGGCGAGGGCGCCATAGTCTCCGCTACCTTCGAATCGCGCCAAGGCCCGCCCCCACTCGGCAATGGCCAGCAAGCCGGACAACTCCAGAACCGGCGCCACCTCGCCCACACGCATGTCCAGCGCGCCGTAATAGACGCCGCGCACACGCGCCCCGCGGACCGAACCCAGCAGCACCGCGCTCACCAGACCCAGCATCGGAAGGTGCCGCAGGCCGTGCGTGACGTCCAATGCGACCTCGTCGCCCTCGGCGACCTGTTCCGCGATCCGTTCGAGAATCTCGACCTGTTCCTCCGGCGATCGGCCGTAGGGGATGCGCACCAGCCGCACGTCGCACTCCCAACGGGCGCTCAGCAGGCCTGCGGCGACCTCGAGCTCCTCTTGCGTCGTACTGCCGGAGCGGCTGTTGGCTTCCAGCCGGACCCGGATCTCCGCCTCGCGCGGGCACGCCTCGCTCAGGTCGAGTAGCGTGTGCCACATGCTGCCCGCCGTGCCGAGAACGGCCAGGCGCGACGGTCTCAGCCGGCCGGCCAGCGCAAAGCCGAAGAAGGCGGCTTCCACCTGCTCGCCGTCGGCAAAGCCGTAACGTACGCGCACGTAGCCATCCTGGCCCTGCTGAACGCGTCCGAGAAAGCTCACTTGCACCAGCGCCATGCCGCCCCCCTTACACGGGTTCGAGCAGCACCCAGCCGAAAGGCGCCAGGATCTGGTCCGTGATCATGCACAAGCTACGCGAACTGCCCATGCCCTCGATCGGGCACTTGCGCTGAATGTTCCATCCGCTGCGCAGGCCGTCGACCGAAAGCGACTCGAAGTGCGAGAACCGGCCGATGCGCAGCAGGATGGAACCTTGCGGCCAACTCGCCGGCACCCACTCCCGCTCCGCCAGAATGGGAAAAGCTATGACTTCCTCTTGGTAGCGATGCCAGAAAAAGTAGTTGCAGGAAGCGACCAAGAACGACCAATCCAGCGGACGCCGCACCCGCACACGGCCATCCAAAATGATACGCACCTCGCAGGAGTACGGAGGCGATCCGTCGGCGCGCGACAGCAGCCGCTCAAGGTGCAATTGTATCTTCTGGGCCTGGCCCGACTGACCGCCGCGGCCGACCACTTGGACCCGGTCCACGCGAACCGCCCCGGTGGGCAGCTCGCCGTCGGAGACGCGCAGCATGCGCAGCGGATCGTCCTCGGTGTGCTCGCGCTCGTAGCTCAGTGCCTGCTCCTCGAGCGTCATCCATGCAGTGTTACGGTCCCTGTTCAAAGCGCTCCGCACGAGGGCCGCCAGTTTCTGTCCCTCGTGGTGAGCCAGTACGCTGAGGACCGCAGTACGCATGGCTCCCTTGATGGCCGAACCGGGAACCACCACCCTGCCGGTGTGGAGGTTGCGCACGTGCGTATGGACCTCGCCGGAGCGCTTGCTGGGAGCGACCCGCTCGAGTTCCCGGCGTGAGGGCTCCCCGATGGCGGCCCGGTAGAGCTGGAATTCGGCCTTGCTGGCGGCGTCGTGCAGCATACGACGCGCCTCTTCGATCCGGTTGTTGAAAATGAACTGCTCGAATCGTTGGCGCGAGGCCAGGGGCCAATCCATGAGAATCTTGTGAGTGTTGATGCGTACGAACTGACCGACCTGGATGAGGTATTCCTCCGGCCCGATCGTCTCCCCGGTTCCGATATGCACCGGGGTCAGCGGCGTCAGACGAAAGACTCGCTCCTCCATGGCAACTCTCCTCACTGGGTGGAGGCTTCGGAGTACCCCACCGTCAGGTGCCAGGCGTTGTGATAGATGCGCACGCCGCCCGGCGGCGATGGATGCACATCATCGAGCAGCGCGCCGAAGGGACCGTCGTCGGCCGGTCGGAACGTCGCGCCGGGTTGCAACAGCAACAGCGGGTATTTGAAAGGCTTGTCGCAGCGTGCGAAGAGGTTGCCCAGACGACCCAGGTGCGTCTCGGTTCGGTAGCGCGCATCGAGCATGTTCGCGGTGAGCGAACCGTGCGAGAGGCTCATGCGCCGCGTGCCGACGGGCGCGAACAAGGCATCTTCCTGCTCGACCGCCAACACGCGGAACCGTCCTCGTCCCCAGGTCGCGTCGCGACCGTAGCCGCAGGCGCCCACGTGTGCGAAGAGCTCCCTCAACTGGCTGGCGTCCAGTTCGGTGCCAACGTATACGTCGAACAGGGTCGCCTCCCGCTCAGGCCAGCTTTCCTCGAGATAGAACAGGCCACCTTCCTCGAGCGTCTGCCCCGTGCGGCGGTCGATTCGGTTGTGCGGCGAGGAGACCTTCTCCAGCTTGGGAGGATCGGCCTCGGCGGTGGCCAGCTCTCTCGCGTCGAACGCGCTCCGCAGCCGCAGGAAATCGCTGCAGCGGATCCAGCGCGCCTGCTTGCGTCTCTTGGCCTCCTGGAGGAATTGGACGCGCTGGGCGGGATCGGCGGGTGGGCCCCCGCTTGGACCCGGCTCGAGCAGCGGGCGCGGCAGCCAGCCCGAGGGGAATCCGTCCGAGATCAGGAACGGCGCGTGGCGCAACGTCTCCAGCCAGGCCGCCAGCCGGGGCTCTCCGTGCCTTTCACGCCAGGCCCAACACAGATGGCCGAACAGGGTGCCCGAGTGAAGCGGCGTACTGAGCGGGCTCTCCAGCGCCAGTTCCACGCGGTAATATCGCATGGCTTACCTCTCGAAGAGCCGGATCGGAGGCTCCTTCAGGCTCGTCAAGGGCTGGATAGCATCGAAGGGCTGCTGGATGTCGCGATCGTCCAGTTTGAGATTGGTGAAACGCACTCGCCCGTAGCCGCGCGAGCCCGAGCCGCCCAGAGCATCGTGCTCCAGCAATTTCAGCGCAGTGACGAGCCATTCGATCGCTTCGCGGTCGCGCGCGCCCTGGTCGCCGCTGACCGAGTATTCGCGGACAATCAGCTCGACCTGAAAGCGTGCGCCGGCGGGTACACGTTCCATGGTCCGCGGCCCGATGTTGCCTGCCGCCTTGCCCTGCAAGCGGTCAATGACCACCTCGGTCTTCTCCTCGGTCAGGTTCAAGCCCATGGCCAGCGTTTCTTTCTTCCATTGCTCGTCGAGAAAGGCGTCGCGCACGATCAGGCGTGTGGGGCCGCCGCGCCACTTCTTGCTGGTGCAGCCGAACAGGCGGAGGATGACGTCCTCGGGGTCGTAATCGGCGTCGGCGTCGCTACCGTAGGGCAAACCGTCGGGCTGGACCTTGCCGCAGGCCCACTCGAGCAGGCAACGCAGCTTGCCCTTGAGGCTGGAGCCCGGCACATACGGTTCGTGCGTGTGCGGGTGCTTGATGACGGGGCCGTCCAGGCCGCCGATCTCCACCGTCTCGCGACCGGCGCCGATGTGCAAGCCGGTCCTGACTTCCAGCGTCGCCGTCAGCCGGTGCAGTTGTCGGAACTGAATGGAATTGCCGTTGGCCTGGCTCATCGCTTCTCCTCCTTGCCGAAGTACTCGTGGAACGCAACGACTGCCTGAAAGTGGCGGCAGAAAGCGTCGAAATCGTCCACCGTCTTCACGGCGTGCGTGTGATTGACGAAGAACTGTAGTAGCTCGTCCGGGAAGGTCGTCCTGCTGCGGCCGTTGGCGTAGTGCGCCTTGGCCTTGAGCATCATGAAGTCGGCGCGCAGGCGCGCGAAAGCCTGCTGGCGTCGGTCCGATCCCCGGAGCTGCTCGGCCATCAGACTGAGCCGACGTTGCAAGTTCATGACGTCGTGATAGTAGCGTCGCAACTGGGTCTTGTTGACCTTGCCTGCCAGCGCGCGGGCCACTTCGCGCGCCTCGCCATCGAGCAGTTCGGGCCGGATCTGGCCGTCCGAACCGAAGTAGACGACCTTTTGCGGCTGCACTTCAGGCCGCCCCTGCGCCGGCGGTTTGGACCCGGCGCCAGAGCCTTTCGCCGTGGGATTGGGCATGATTCCTTTACCTCCTCGTCTCACGGGGATTCCGGTTGCGGTACAAGGCCACGGTGACCGCCAGCCGGGGAGGCGCCGCCAGTCTCTGTCGCATCAGGTCGGCATCCAGCCCCAGCAGGCGGTTGGTGACCTTGCGCAGTTCCTCGGACTCCCCCTGTTTGTCCTCAGGCAGACGGCGGAGCTGCCGCGCCAGGTAATAGCCCCAGCGCGCCGACCAATCCGCCGCCTTCAAATCCATGGGCACGCTTTCAGCCAGCTGCCTTTGCTCGGCGAAGTACAACACGCGGTGCAGAAAGACGGTGTGGATCAGTCCCTGCCGCAGCCAGCGGTTGAGCGATTCGGCATCCTCCAGCGCGTTCGCGAAGACATCCCATTCGATCGCCCCGCTCACGACCGCGGAGACGCGGTTCTTGTCCCGCTTGGCCACTTCCAGGCGCCCTTCGGCGCGGCTGACCGCGGGACCGACGGGGTGCTGCGGCTTCAGGAGCTCGATGCCGGCCGAAAGCGTCACATTGGGGTTCCAACCAGTCCACTGGCGGAACTTCCCGTATAGAGACTCGCCCAGGCGCAGGGTCTCGCGCCAGGGGCCGATCAGCAGCATGTCGTCGCCGCCAGCATAGACCGTGTACATGGAGGAGAACTGCCGCGCGAGCAGGTCCGGTAGGTAGGCGGTGAAGAAAAGATCCATCCAGCGCGAGAGCGCGGCGAAGCGGCTCAGCGTCTGATCGCGAAGGCCGAAGGAAAAGATGGCGCCCAAGCGGTCCACGTCGGCCTTGAACACGGCCAGCAAGGGCTCCCCCAAGAGCTCGCCGTCCATTGCTTCCAAGCCGTCGAGAGCGATGTGCTCGAAGGTCTTGATCTCGCCCACCTCGACCTCGCGTGCCTCTTCGCTCAGCAGGCGGTAGGCTGGCTTCTGGCTCTCCCCAGGCTGGAGCCGGGGCACGTAACCGGCCACGTAGCGCACGGCCAATCGCTCGTCCGCCTCGCTGGCGCCGTACAGCCGAAAGGCCGAAAGCCAGTCGTCGAAGGCGCGCTCTGCCTCGAAGCGCCAGTCGAGCGAGATCTCGCCAAAGAAGGGGATCCGGCCCTTGCCGGCGGGACGCCAGCAAAGGACCGCCAGGCGCGGCAACGCCCCGCCGAGTTCGTGCTCTTGCTCGCAAACCACGCAGCGCGAATCCTGACCGGCATCGCGAGCCGGACGAACGCCGCAGGCGCGGCACTCGCCGTAGGGATAGTCCAAACGTTGCACGCAGGAGCTGGCGAACTCGAAAGCCCGCAGCTTGGCTTTCTCGACCGCGAGGCGCAGTTCTTCGAGCAGCGCCGGGAACTTCTCGCGCAGCAGGTCCTCTCCGCCGAACGGCTCGCTCAAAGCCAGGATGAGCGCCAGATCGCCGAGGTATCGCTCACGCATCCAGGGATCGATCTGCTGGCGCAATTGCTGAACTCGGTCTTCGACCTCCGCCAGATTGGGCACCAGCAGCAGGAAACGCCCGCCCGCGTTTTGGAGCACGCTGAAGACCGGCAGCCGGAGCGCTCGGCGGCAGGCCAGCGCCGCAGCTTCAGCGGTCAAGGCGATCAAAAGCGACCGGGCGCGCAGGATCTTGTTCAAACCTTTGACCTGCTCCGCCGCCAGCCGGAACAGCGAACGCTGGATGCCAGAAAGATCCCCCGCCAGGAAGCGGAACTTTTTCAGGCTGCGATCACGGATCCTGGCAGTGTCGTTCAGCCCTCCCGCGTCCTGCTCGTGCCAGCGATACAGGGCGGCAGCCACTGCGGCCGCAGCCCGCTGGTGGTCGTGAAGGGAAATGTCAGGCTGGTCCACGGTCGAGGAGGGGATGGCGAAGGTGTAGCGTTCGGAAAGCCACAAGACGGCCTCGGCGAACAGGTCGAAAGAAGGCAGCGAGCAGGCACGCACGAACCCATCGAAGAACTCCTGCCAGAGCTTGCGGTAGCGCTGCTCATAATCGGCAGTCTCCACCTTGGGCTGCGGGAGCAGCGCTTCGCCCGGAGTCAGTTCCACCAGAGGGATTTCGGAATTCGGCGGCTCGCCCAGGCCGATGCCGAGATCCACCCCTGAGAACGGGTTTTTCATGGCGGTGCGGACGTAGTCGCGCCGGCTGGGGAGATCCGATTCGGACTCCCGGCTTTCATCACGCGGCTTGCGGTCCATGCCGGCGGCCAGCCGATCGGCCTCTGCCGCCAGCTCCGTCAATGCGATGTTCGGCCCCGGTTTGTGGTGATAGACCGCTACGTTGCGCACCTGCTCGAGGCGCACGCCGGGCAGCCGCGCGTGGCCGAGTTTCTCGAAGAAGGCGTCCGTCCACAGGGCGTGCCAGTGGGTCGGACGATCGAAGGACTTGGGCAAGACGTCATCGGCGCGACGGCGCACTTCCGGATCCATCTCGTCGAGTGAGCCGTGCGCACGTTGCATGAACTTGCCGATATCGTGCAGGCAGACGCCCAGGACCGTTTCCTCCAGCGTGGGCAGATCGCGTGCGTTCACCTTTCCGCCTCCTCGTGCCCGGCGAGATAGTGAATTTGGGCAGCTTCGAGTTTCAGCTCGTAGCGGGTTTCGGGACGGCGGCCGACGGCCTGAATCATGTAGTCGCCGGCTCGCGGCCCGAGCCAGCGCCGCAGCAGCTTGTGGAGCTTCGAGCGCCGTTGCAGGAAGTAGTTCTTGTCCATGCCGTTGCGGAGAGCTCTCGCGCAGCGGTCACTGGGGCCGAGCCGGTCGAAGGCCCTATGGTACTCCGCCAAAAAGTCGCGGGCGTACGCAGGGTCGGCGTGACCTTCGGTCGGACAACTGAGACCCGGTTGGCCGCGGAGCTTCCGCCGAGCGAACCAGCTGAGGAAAGCCAACTCGGCCGGAGGGAGACTGACCTTGTGGCCACCGGCGACGATGTAGCGCCCGCGCAGGTCAATTTTCAACTCCGGCGGACCCAAGAGCTGCTGCGCTGTACGAACCACTTCCAAGAAGCCGGCCCGCCCTTCGAGCAGCGCCTCGGGCAAGCCATGGCGGAGCCGCACGAAGGGGATCTCGGCCAGGGTGACCGTGGCCTGCGAGCTGT
>JANXAE010000044.1 GCA_025062235.1 Bryobacteraceae bacterium | reverse complement strand
TGGAAGCGGCTCTGAAAGAGTGGCTGGCGTTGACGGAGCTCACGACTGGCCTCTACTCTGACCTGATGGTTTTCGGCCCGCACGATCATGCGCACTGTAAGCACCGGCTTCCGTACGTGCGGCACGATTTGGAGACCATCGCCGAGCACGAGTGCGTGTGGGCCGACTTCGGGCGCTTCGATTTTGGCTTCGATTTCGGCGGACCGACCTCGACTCCGGTGAACGTACCCGTCTGCCGCCGCGAGCCCTATTTGTGGCGTCACACCCTGGCTCCCCGGTTCGAACTAGCGACCTCCGAGACCGCGTTCTCGACCGGGCGTGGCTTCGGGTGGGCCGGCGCCGGAGATCGGCAAGCCCGCGCCCTGCCGTCGAAGCCTTGCGCGGAACTGCGTTCGGCGGTCAGAGATCCCCAGCATCTGCCGCGCAACGTGCGCTACGGGGACTGGATCGAGGGGCGCGGGGCGCAAAGCTTCCGGGTGCGTGCCGGTCCCGGGCGTTTCCTTGCGTTCATCCTGACGCCCGGCGGCAATTCTCGAAAGCGGCTCCTCGAAGCGCGCGATGACCACGTGGAGATCGTTTTCCCGGAGGGAGAGTGGCGGGTGAGCGGGATTGTTTTGCGCCGGGAGCCGCCTCAGGCGGCGCCTGCGCTGCCGCCGCTGCCCAAGACCGGGCCGCGTCCGATGATGGTCCATGTGCCGCCCAAGTACGCCGTCGCTGGCCAGCCTCTCAAGATCACGCTCCGGGTTTCGCCCATTGCCCAAGGCTTGCGGACCCGCCTGCACTACCGTCCTTTCAACCTGCTCGCCCGGTTCAAGACGCTCGAGCTCCAGGGGAGCCAGCCGGTCTTCGTGATCCCCGCCGAAGACGTAACATCGCAGTGGGATCTCGTGTACTGCTTCGAAATTCCCGGTCAGCACGGCGGTTGGTTCCACCCGGATCCTCACACCGCCACGCCGTATTGGGTCGTAAGCACAGTCCCGGCAGCTACGGGCGGCGGCAGCGCCAACTAGTCTCTCGGAGCGCCTCGAAAAATTCTTGTGCGGCAGGAAACGTCCGAGGGCATACTAATGGGCGGAGGTGCCCGATGCCTGTTTCTCGCCTGATGCAGTTCATCCGCCGGGCGAAGCCGCTGACCATCGAGGAGGGAGTGAACATCCTCAAGCGCGATCATTACCGCTGCCAATACTGCGGCCTGGACGGCTCCACCAGTTTCGAAAACTATCTGGTGATGACCGTGGATTTCGTGGTGCCCCGGGCGAGGGGCGGCAAGAAGGAACCCCGCAACCTCGTGACGGCCTGCCGGCCGTGCAATCTGATCAAGGGTCGGCACGTGTTCAAGAGCTTCGAGGAGGCCAAAGAGTACGTCCTTAAGCGGCGCGAAGAACTGCGCCAGGAATGGCAGAAGCGGATGTCGCGCCTGAAAGCGCACAAGACCGGGGCTTGAGCGGGCGCCCAGGCTGTGCCGGTCCCAACGCCAACGGTCCGTCCGGAGATAGCTCGCGGGATACCTTCACAATGCTGAAGGGGAGGGGTCCACTCGCGGGCGCGCCCTCGCTGACCGGCCGAATCCGGCATCGCGCCAACCCTCCCTGGATCCTGGCCGACGACCATGCAGCCTGTGTTCTGGGCGCGGGCGGCAACCGGCAGGCCCCGACTCCCAACCCCGACCGGTTGGCAGCACAGGGCGTCTGGCTTCACCGCCATTTACTGCAAGCCCCCGTTTGCACACCGTCGCGCCACTCCCCACCTGAGCGGGCAGTTGCCGCATGCGGTTGGAGTCGCATTGCTGCGAACCCCCTCGCGGAGGACAAGCCCACCATCGCCAGGCAGAACCGTGGGGCCGGCTACCGTACCGCCGTTTGCGGCAAAATGCATTTCCACCGTGCGGCGCACCCCGGCTTGCACGGGGCTGGCCATGACCGAAGAGGCGGTACGCAAGGCTTTGGAGACGGACGTCCCGCCGAGGCCCCTTCTGGAGAGCATCCGAACTCGGCCGCATTGGCGGCCCTTCAGCTAACCTGCAAGGGTCTGGCTCAACGCCGATAAGTTGCCTTACCCACGTACTACGAAGACATGTCCGGAACTTACCTCGCGCGGCGCGCGATGCGCTATCTGAAGTTGCACAGGGGCACGGCCTTCGCGCTCTGGGTAAGTTTCACCGAGCCTCACTCGCCGTTCGATCTCCCGCTCGAGGACCGGGAAGGTTTCGATCCGGCAAGCTTCAGGCTGCCGCGGGTGGACCCGCAGGACCGATGGCAGATCCCCTGGTTTTCCGGCGATCCACCGAGCGTGACAAACAGGGAATCATTGCGGCCTATTGAACCTCCTTGGCGCACCTGGACCGTAACATCGGAATGGTCCTCGAAAAACTTCGCCAGCTCGGCCTCGATCAAGACAGCCTGGCGATTTGCGCGAGCGGCAACGGCTATTTGCTCGGTCACCACCGCCGGTTCCAGAAGCACGTCAGCTATTAGCCTTCGACACGGGTGCCGCTGATCGTGAGCCGGTCCGGGCGGATCCGGCGTGGCGAGGTGCGGGATTTGCTTGAAGCCGTGGACGTGGCGCCGACGATTTTGGATCTGCTGGGGGTCGGGCCCTTGCCCGTGCGGCACGGCGGTAGCCCGAGGCCGTAGCTCGACGGCGAGCGCCCGGCGCGGGCCCGCGATCACATCTTCAGCGAGGATCTGGAAAACGAAAAAGCTTGCGTGCGGACCGCTTCCAACCGGTCTTGTGCTCGGGACGCCGGGCGCGCCAGGACAGGTACGATACCGAGCATCCTGTTCCGGGCCGCTGGCTGCGCCTCTGTGACCTGGCGCACGGTCCCGGTGAGTCCAGGTCGTCTCGCGCCAGATCCCCGATCTGGTCGAGCCCCTGATGGTTTCTATGCTGTAGCGTTTCGGCAAGACGCATCCGGATGCCGCCGGGGAGCCGCCCGGCCAGGCGGCCTCGGAAGCGCTGGAAATGTACCTGCGTCCGCGCGACGCGTGCTATCCGCGCGCCCTTGGCCCTCCGTGCGGCTGGCAAGTGCACTATGCTGAACTCCATGACCGCCATCGCCTACCGCGGCCGCCGGGCTTTCCGGCTGGACAACGGCATCCTGCGGGTGACTGTTCTCGTCGAGGGCGGGCACATTGCCGAGATCCTCGATCACGCGAGCGGCGTCAATCCCCTGTGGACCCCGCCGTGGCCCTCCATCGAACCCTCGCAATACGATCCAGCCCTGCACCCGGAATACGGCCGGAACGCCGAAAGCCGCCTGCTGGCGGGCATCATGGGGCACAATCTGTGCCTGGACATCTTCGGCCCGCCGACGCCGGAGGAAGCAGCGGCCGGCTTGTCGGTGCACGGCGAGGCCTCCGTCGTGCCCTACCGGATCGAGGTCGAGGGGGAGCAGTTGCTGGCCAGGGCGGAGCTTCCGGAGGCGCGCCTCAGGGTCGTGCGTCGGCTGCGGCTGGCTCCAGGCAGCCGCGCCCTAGAATTCACAGAAGCAGTAGAAAATGTTTCGGCCACCGATCGTCCGGTGGGCTGGACCCAGCACGTAACCCTGGGGCCTCCGTTCTTGACCAGGGGCCAGACATTATTCCGCGCGACCGCAACCCGATCCAAGGTCTTCGAATCGGACTTCAGCCAAGGCAGAGGACGTCTGGTGACGGGAGCCGAGTTCGACTGGCCGTGGGCGCCGTGCAAGGACGGCGGCGTCGCCGATCTGCGCGTGTTCACGGACGCGCCTGTCTCCGGTGAGTTCACGACGCACCTGATGGATCCGGGGCGCGAGCACGCTAGGTTCGTGGCCTGGTCGCCGGCCTCGCAATTGGCCTTCGGCTATGTCTGGCGCCGCGCGGACTTCCCATGGCTGGGGATCTGGGAAGAGAACTGCAGCCGTGCTGCGCCCCCTTGGAACGGGCGGACTCTGACCAGGGGCATGGAATTCGGCGTTTCGCCCATGCCAGAGAACCGGCGTGCCATGATCGCGCGGGGCGGGATGTTCGGAGAGTCCGGGTACCGGTGGATTCCGGCGCGCAGCCGAATCGAGGTACGATATGCGGCCTTCCTGGCGCCGACCGGCTGCGTTCCCGAGCAGGTGAGCTGGGACGGGGCCGGCGCCGTCGAGCTGCGATGATGGCGGTCTCCCAGGTTGACGCTGCCCGAAGGGCGTGCCTACAATGAAGTGAGCCACAAGGAGGACCCATGCTCCGCTCGATCGGCCTGCCCGAGCTGCTCATCATCCTGGGCGTCGCCGTGCTCCTGTTCGGCGGCAAGAAGATTCCCGAGGTGGCGAAGGGCTTGGGCGAAGGCATCCGCAACTTCAAGACGGCTCTCAAGGGCGAGGAGAAGCCGGAAGAAAAAAAGCAAGCCTGAGCGCTGGCCTTCCGCCGCAAAGACCAGATACGCGGCCCGCAACAAGAGTAACCCCGCGCCCTGCCGAGCGCGGGGTTTGATTTTTTCGGGGGGTGGTGGGGACTATTTCTTCTTGGGGGGTACGATGGCGTCCTTGACGGCCTTGGCCACCCGGAACTTCACCACTTTCTTGGCCGGGATCTTGATCGTCTCGCCGGTGGCCGGGTTGCGCCCGATGCGGGCCTTGCGCTCGGCACGAACCAGCTTGCCGATGCCCGGCAGCACAAAGACGCCGTTCTTTTTGGTTTCGCGCACGGCGATGGCGGCGTAAGTTTCCAGAAACTGCTTGGCCACCTTGTTCGGCACTTCGCAGGTCGTGGCGATTTCCCGGATCAGTTGCGTTTGCGTCATCCGCTTGGCTTCAGCCATAGACCTCCTTCGCGATTCTCCCGATTGAACCGGCCCGGGCGTGCTTGCGGGGCCGCGCGCCCGGGCCTGCACGCTCAAATCGCTTCAATGATAAGGAATGTTCGCACGGATGTAAAGAGAAAAATGCACGGAAAGCCCATTTTTCGGGCCTTCGAAGTTACTTTGCTCGTCAGGTGCGTGCGTCCGCGATGACCGGAGGCCTTCTCAGCGGGCGCGCGCGCCGGCAGGCGTGGCGGTTCGTGCGGCCGCTTCCGGGGCGGGCGAGCTCTCGGGTGCCGGGCGCGCCAGCCCCAGCACGCGCCGCAGTTCGGCCTCGAGGCGATCGGCTACTTCAGGGTTGTCGCGCAGGAACTGACGGGCGTTCTCGCGACCCTGGCCGATCCGCTCGCCCTGGAAGCTGTACCAGGAGCCGCTCTTCTCGATGAGGTTGTGCGCTACCCCGAGGTCAATCAGATCGCCCTCGCGCGAGATCCCCTGGCCGTAGAGGATGTCGAACTCGGCTTCCCGGAAGGGCGCGGCCAGCTTGTTCTTGACCACCTTGACCTTGGTACGGCTGCCCACCACCGTCTCGCCTTCCTTGATGGCCGCCACGCGGCGGATGTCCACGCGCACGCTGGCGTAGAACTTGAGCGCGCGACCGCCCGTGGTGGTTTCCGGGTTGCCGAACATCACCCCGATCTTTTCGCGGATCTGGTTGATGAAAATGAGACAGGTGTTCGACTTCGATACGATGCCGGTGAGCTTGCGCAAGGCCTGCGACATCAGGCGGGCCTGCACGCCGACGTA
Organism: Bryobacteraceae bacterium; assembly: GCA_025062235.1. Classification (GTDB taxonomy): domain Bacteria; phylum Acidobacteriota; class Terriglobia; order Bryobacterales; family Bryobacteraceae; genus DTHT01. The sequence goes on along the minus strand of JANXAE010000044.1, from coordinate 18,932 downwards.
GGCCTCGCCCATTTCCCCGTCGAGTTCGGCCTTGGGCACCAGCGCCGCCACCGAGTCGATCACCAGCACGTCAATCGAGCCGGAATTGATCAGGGCGCTGGTGATCTCCAGGGCCTGCTCGGCATAGTCCGGCTGGGAGACCAGCAGATTGTCCACGTCCACCCCGAGCTGGCGCGCGTAGATGGGGTCCAGCGCGTGCTCGACGTCAATGAAGGCGGCCATGCCGCCAGCCTTCTGCGCGTTGGCCACCACGTGCAGCGCCACGGTCGTCTTGCCCGAGGCCTCGGGACCGAAGATTTCGCTGATGCGGCCGCGCGGGAAGCCGCCGATGCCGAGCGCGGCGTCCAGCGAAATCGAACCTGAGGGGATGACGGAGACGGGAACCACCGCCTCCCGCGAGCCGAGCCGCACGATCGAGCCTTTGCCGAACTGTTTTTCGATCTGGCTCAGCGTCAGACTGAGGGCCCGGGAACGCTCCTTCTCGTCCATGCGTGGACTCCTGTCGCCGGACTCGCAAGCCCGGCTGGTACCTCCAGATTATAGCCGGCTCCCTGCTGCCCGGATCAGAGGCGAGGCGCGTAGTAGCCTTTCCGCGCCCGGACCACCAGGTCGCGCCTGCCTTTGACGCGCACGTCCACCGCCTGGTAGCGGCCGTCGGTGCGCAGTGGTTCGGGTCGGTAAAAGATGTTGTACTGGTGCCGCAGCTCGTTGGCGATGTTCTCGAAGGATTGGGTAAGGTCCTCGATCTTGAAGGGGAACAACGCCAAGCCGCCCGTTTCCGAGGCCAGGTAGCGCAGGACCTTGTCGCCGTCGGTGTCCACGCGCGTGATGTTGGTCGAGATCGTGTAGATGACGGCGTCCGCCTTCTGTGCCATTTCCAGGGCCTGCTCGCGCGTAACCCGGCTCTGGTTGTCCTCGCCGTCGCTCAGCACCACCACGGCGCGACGAAACTTGTGTCGCGGTTGTTCCTGCGCCAGCTTGTCACGGCAAGCGAAATAGATGGCGTCGTAGAGGGACGTGCCGCCGCCGGGCCTGAGCTCGCGGATCGCCGCCGCCAGCTTCTCGGCGTCTTCGGTCAGGTCCGAAACCAGTTCCACGGTGGTGTCGAAGCTGACCACGAGAGCCTTGTCGTAGCGCGGGCGCATCACGCTGTTGAGGAACTCGATGGCCGCCTCCTGAATGAAGCGGAAGCGCGGCCGCACGCTGTTGCTGGTATCGAGCAGCAGCGCTATGCGCAGCGGAAGATCGGTCTCCGCGGTGAACTCCAGGATCTTCTGGGGCCGCTTGTCCTCGTAGACCTCGAAGTCGTCCTTGGTCAGGTTGGTGATGAACCGCCCCTTGCGATCGGTGACGGTGAAAAGGATGTTGACCCGCGTAACGTCGAGGACGATGCGTGTTTTCTCGTCGTCGAGCTGGAGCGCCTGCGCGCCGGACGGAGCGTCGCCGCCCCGCGAGCGAGGCTGCTGCCCGGCTGCCACCGACGCCGCCAGCAACGCCGCAACGGCCAGTTGCCACCGCATCTCGGGCACCCACCTTGATTATAGGGGCAGCCTCCTCGGTTGGACAATCGTCCCCGGTCCTTTCGCGGGCCACCCGTTGCGGGTGTACACTGTGCCGTGACGCTGCCCCAGGAGGAGGTGCTATGAGCGTGCGCTTTTCCCGCAGGAGGTTGATCCAAACCGCGGGCGCCGGCGCGATGGCTCCCGCGCTGGCCGCAGCGGCCCGCAAGCCTTGGCCCATCGTCGAAGGGCCCGACACTCCCAAACTCTGTCTCGGGCTCTGGGACGGGGGCGATCCGGAACGGCCGGAGGTCTCCATGCGGCGCATCAAACAGCTCGGAGTGGACTGCGTGCTCGCCGGAGGGCCGCGCATCCCGTGGGACGAGCAGGACTTGCGGGCCCGCATCGAGCGCTGCCGCGCCGCCGGGCTCACCCTCTACAACCTCATGATTTCTGGCTTCCCGAACGTGATCTACGGGCGTCCCGGCCGTGACGAGGAGATCGAAAAGGTCATCCAGTCCATCCGGGCCGCGGGCAGGGCGGGGCTGCCGGTCATCGAATACAACTTCTATGCCCATCGCGCCATGGAAGGCTATTACGAGCAAGAAGGCCGCGCGGGCGCCGGCTACACGGCGTTCGACTACGATCGCATGAAAGACCTTCCGCCCCGGCCAGAGGTCGGCGCTTACAGCGCTGAGGAACTCTGGAAAAACCTGACTTACTTTCTGAAGGCGATCGTGCCCGAGGCCGAGAAGGCGGGCGTTCGCCTTGCTCTGCACCCCAACGATCCTCCCGTGCCGCTGAGCCGCGGTTCTGCCCAGATCATGGCAACGCTGGAGGGCTGGAAACGCCTGATCGAGATCGTACCCAGCCCGGCCAACGGCATCACTTACGACTGCGGTGTCACGCGCGAGCTGGGCGAGGATCCCGTCCAGGTCTGCCGGTATTTCCTCTCCCGGAAGCGGATCAACCACGTGCATTTCCGCAATGTCCGCGTGGTGAAGCCCTACGAGAAATACGCCGAGGTTTTCCCCGATGAGGGCCAAGTGGACATGTTCGCCGTAATGAAGGAGCTCGTCCGGGGCGGCTACACGGGCACCATCTATCCCGAGCATCCCCGCGCGCTCGATTACGACCGGGAACGCGGCCCCATCCGCGGCTATCCGGGCGGCGGAGGTTACGCAGGCATCGCCTACAACGTGGCCTACGCCCGTGCCATGTTGCAGGCGGCGCTGTCCTCCTGAGGCTCGGCGGTCATTCCGGGGAGTCCTCCTCCAGCGGAACGAGCAGGTCCGGATCGGGGGCCAGTCGCCGCAGCACGGCGGTGATGCCCGCGTGGGTGAAGCCAGCCGAGCGCAGCCGGCGGTAAAGGGACGCCACGCCCTTGGGTTCGGAAAGCAGTTCCTCGAGCGGCTTGCCGCGGTACTTGCGGCGCAGAAAGTCCTCGACCAGACGGTGCTCGTCCGTTCCCGCGTACACCCGGGCGACGACCCGTTCGGCCAGTTGCGGTGCGACTTTTCTGCGGCGCAGCTCCCGCACCACGCGGATGCGGCCGAGGCCCTCGTTTTCCAGGCGCGCCGCAGCATAGCTTTCGGCCAGTTTGCGGTCGTCGAGGTAGCCGAGCGCGCGCAAGCGGCGGAGGACGTCCTCGGCTTCGTCGTCGCTGACCGCCCTCTGCCGCAGCTTCTCCCGCAGCTCGCCGATGCTGTAGGCGCGCCGGCCCAGGGCACGCAGGGCGTAGCGCAGCAACTGCTCGCCTTCCATCCGCCGCGGCTTCGCTTCGCTAGTCATGGGGCCCGGATACGAATCTAGCACGGGAGCCCTAGCGTCCCGTCTGCTAGTCTGAAATCGTGCGCATCGGCATCACCTGTTATCCGACGTACGGGGGCAGCGGCATCGTGGCCACCGAGCTGGGCCTGGAGCTGGCCGCCCGCGGCCACGAGGTGCACTTCATCTGCTACGCCTCGCCCATCCGGCTGGACCCGGAATCGGCGCGGGTGCACTACCACGAGGTGGAGGTTTCGACGTACCCGCTGTTTCAATACCCGCCCTACAGCTTGGCGCTGGCCTCGCGCATGGCCGAAGTCGCCGAGCACCACCGGCTCGATCTGCTCCATGTTCACTACGCGCTCCCTCACTCGATCTCCGCCCTGCTGGCCCGGCAGATGCTCGAGCCTCGCCGGCTTCCCTTCGTCACCACGCTGCACGGCACCGACATCACGTTGGTGGGCGCCGACCGCTCGTACTTCCGGATCACGAAGTTCGCCATCGAGCACTCCGACGGCGTCACTTGCGTCAGCGAGTACCTGCGCCGTCGCACCGTGGAAGTCTTCGGCGTAGCCAACCCGATCCGTGTCATCACGAACTTCGTCAACTGCGAACTCTATCAGCCCGATCCGGAGCGGCGGGCGCGGGGCGAATGGGCGCCCCGCGGCGAGAAGGTCCTGATGCACATTTCCAATTTCCGTCCGGTCAAACGGGTCACCGATTGCATCCGGATCCTGCACGCCGTCCGGCGACACGTGGCTGCCCACCTGGTGATGGTGGGAGACGGCCCGGATTACACGGCCGCCCAGAACCTGGCCTGCGAGCTGGCGCTCGAGCAGCACGTCACGTTCCTGGGCAAGCAGAGCCGCGTGCACCGGCTGCTGCCGCTGGCGCACGTCTTGTTGCTTCCGAGCGAGATGGAGTCCTTCGGACTGGTGGCCTTGGAGGCCATGGCGTGCGGCGTTCCGCCGGTGGCCACCCGCGTGGGCGGCCTGCCCGAGCTCGTCACTCACGGGGTGGACGGGTTCTTGGAGCCGGTGGGAGACATCGAAGCCCAAGCGGCACGCGTCGTCGAGCTTCTGAGCGACAGCCGCCTCTACGAGCGGGTGTCTGCCGCCGCACGCCTCACGGCGCAGGGGCGGTTCTGTTCGACCCTCATCATTCCCCAGTACGAGCAGTATTACCGGGAAGTCTGCGAGCAGGGGGCGGGCTGCGCCTGAGAAGCTGCCCCTAAGGCGCAAGGGCGGCGGCTTTGCTGGCGTATTCGAGCACGGTCGAGGGGAAGATCCCGAGGATGAGGGTGGCGAGTGCCGAGGCCCACAGCGCGGCTCGTACGGGTGCTGGCGGAGCGGCCAGGTCCGCGGCGGCCTCCGACGGCTCGCGCATGTACATCACGACCAGGATGCGCAGGTAATAGTAGGCCGCCACCGCGCTGTTCAACAGCCCGAGCACCGTCAGCCAGACCAGCCCGGCCTCGAGCGCAGCCGTGAAGACGTAGAACTTGCCGAAGAAGCCCCCGGTCAGCGGGACGCCGATCAGGGAAAGCAGCAACAGCGAGAGGAGGGCGGCGACGACGGGCTGCCTCCAAGCCAGCCCTGCCAGGTCGTCCACGTGCACGTAGCGCTCGCCCTGCCGCGCGAAATAACTCACCACGGCGAACGCACCTACGTTCATGAACACGTACGCCGCAAGGTAGAACATGGCGGCGGCGGTCCCGATGGAGGAATGGGCGGTTACCGCCACCATTACGTAGCCTGCGTGCGCGATCGAAGAGTAAGCCAGCAGCCGCTTGATGTTGCTTTGCAGCAAGGCGGCGAGGTTGCCCACGATCATGGTGGCCAGCGCCGAGACCCAGACGATGCCTTCCCAGCTTGCGCTGACCGGCTCGAACGCAGTCATGAAAACGCGCAGCAGGCCTGCGAATGCCGCCGCCTTCGGGCCGGCGGAGAGGAAGGCCGCCACCGGGGCAGGAGCCCCCTGGTAGACGTCCGGCGCCCAGACCTGGAAGGGCGCCGCCGAGACTTTGAAGGCGAAGCCGGCGAACAGGAAGGCGGCCGCCGCGCCGGCCAGGGGCGTAGCGCTCCCGGGCGGCCCGGCGAGCGCCGCGCGGATCTGGCCCAGCCAAGTGCTGCCCGCTTCGCCGTAGATCAAGGCGATGCCGTAAAGCAGGAACGCGCTGGCGAAGGAGCCGAGCAGGAAATATTTCACCGCCGCTTCGTTGGCCCTGCGGTCAGCGCGCAGGTAGCCGGCGAGCACGTAGCTCGCGATGGAAGAAGTCTCCAGCGCGATGAACAGCACGATCAGCTCGTTCGCGCTCGCCATCAGGCACTGGCCTGCGACCGAGTACAGCAACAGCGCGTAGTATTCCCCCCGCTCGGCGGACTCCCGCCGCAGGTAGGGCCCGGAGAAAAGCGCCACCAGCAGGCCGGCCGCGATCACCACGAGGCGGAAGAAGGTGGCGAAGCCGTCTGCCGAGATCGAGCCGCTGAAGGCGAGCCCGGGCTGCCGGGCGGCCGCCAGCGAAGCCAGCAGCGCCGCCCCCAGCGCAACGAGGGCGAGGCGACCGAGCTCACGACCGCGCTTCGCTCCCGTGAGCCCTTCCAGGACCAGCAGCAGCGTGCCCGCCAGCACCAGCAGGATCTCCGGCGACAGGCGCAGCAATTCCACGCCGGTGGGAACGAACGAGTGCGTCACGGTCTTGCCTCCTCGAGCGGCAAGCTCAGTTCGACCCGCACCTCGCCGCTCGCCCGCGCGCGCTCCAAGATCAAGGCATTCGTCTGACGGATGGCTGGCAGGAAGGTCTCGCTCGCCACGCCCAGCCAGACCATCAGGACCACCAGCGGCGCCATGGCCGCCCATTCGCGTTTTTTCAAGTCGTACACGCGATCGCGAACGCTCTCCGGAGCCGGACCGAAAAAGACGCGCTGGTACAGCCACAGCATGTAGGCCGCAGCCAGGATGATGCCTGTCGCCGCCAGCACGGCCCAGCGAAGGTTGACTCGGGCGGTGCCCTGAAGCACGAGGTACTCGCCCACGAAGTTGTTCAGCGCGGGCAGCCCGGCGCTGGCGAGCGCCGTGATCATGAAGACCGTGGCGAGGTTGGGTGCCGGCGTCGCGACGCCGCCGTAGTCGGCGATCCGGCTCGAGCCGCCGCGGGCGGCGAGCATCCCGACGACGAGGAAGAGCATGGCCGTCGAGATGCCGTGGTTGATCATCTGGTAGACCGCCCCGTCGGCGCCGAGCGGGGTGAAGGTGAAAATGCCCAACACCACGAAGCCGAGATGGCTCACGGACGTGTAGGCCACCAGCTTCTTCATGTTCGGCTGCACCAGCGCCACCAGCGCGCCGTAGATGATGCCGGCGATGGCCAGGGCTACGATCCAGGGCGCGCACTCGCGCGAGGCCTGCGGGAACAGCGGCAGCAGGAAGCGCAGCAGGCCGTAGCAGCCCATCTTGAGCATCACCGAGGCCAGCATCACCGAGCCGGCGGTGGGCGCTTCCACGTGCGCATCCGGGAGCCAGGTGTGCAGGGGGAACAGAGGAACCTTGATGGCGAAAGCCAGGAAGAAGCCGAGGAACAACAGGAGGCCCTCGGTGCGGCGGAAGGCAAGATTGCCGGAGGCTTGCAGGCGCAGCAGCTCCGCGTAATCGAACGTGCCGGCGTAGGTGTAGAGGTAGATGATCGCCGCCAGCATCAGCACCGACCCGGCCATCGTGAACAGGAAGAACTTCACCGCGGCGTAGATCCGGCGCTCGTGCCCCCAGACGCCGATCAGGAAATACATGGGGACCAGCGAGACTTCCCAGAAGACGTAGAAGAGGATCAGATCCAGCGCGACGAAGACGCCCACGAGCCCGAACTCCAGCAGCAGGAACAGGGCATAGAATTCCTTGACCCGCTTGCGGATGTAGTTCCAGGAAACGGCCACGCCGATCGGCGTCAGCAGCGTGGTCAGCAGCACCAGCCACAGGCTGAGGCCGTCCAGTCCCACGTGGTAGCGGATCTCGGGCGACCGGATCCACGGCTTGTCGGTCACGAAGGCGAACTCTCCGCCGGCGCGGTAGCCGACGGCCAGGCCCAGCGACAGAACGAACGTCACCGAGGCGAAGCCCAGCGCCAGCCGCCGGATGGTCTCCTCGCGCTCCCGGGGCACGAACAGCAGCGTCAGGAAACCGGCCAGCGGGAGAAACAGGACCGCGTCGAGCAGGTTCATCGTGCACCTCCCGCCACGCCGATCGTCAGCAACAGTCCCAGCGCTCCCAACAGGACCCAGGCCGCATAGCTGCGGAGGTTGCCGGACTGGAGGCGGCGCAGCAGGTCTCCCGCGGCGCAGGCCCGGGCTGCAAGGCCGTTGACGGCGCCGTCGATCCAGCCCACATCCACCTTGCGCCACAGCATCTGTTGCGAGCTCGTGATGACGGGCTGCACCAGCGCGGCCCGATAGATCTCGTCCACGAAGTACTTGTTGTAAACCAGCCGGTAGAAGGCGCCCAGGCGGGCAGCCACGCGCTCGGCCAGACCTGGTCGGGCCACGTAGAACCACCAGGCCAGCGCGATGCCCGCCAGGCCTGCGCCCACCGAGATCGCCACCAACACGGTTTCGTGATGCCCCTGCGCAGCTGGGAACGAGGGGGCGAGCCACCGCGAGACCGGTGCGAATCCGCCAATCAGCGAGAGCACGGCCAGCAGCGCCAGCGGCACCGTCATCACCGGCGGCGATTCGTGCGCGTGACTCCAGCCGCGCGGCTCGCCGAAAAAGGCAAGGAAGATGGCCCGGAAGACGTAGAAGGCCGTCAGGGCCGCCGTCAGCGTGCCCATCCAGTACATCCACGGAGCGTGGTGGTAAGCCGCAAGCAGGATCTCGTCCTTGCTGAAGAATCCGGCCGTGAAAGGCACGCCCGAGATCGAGACCGCAGCGGCCAGCAGCGTCCAGAACGTGATGGGCGTCTTTGCGCGCAGTCCGCCCATTTTGCGCAGATCCTGCTCGCCCAGCGCGTGGATCAGGCTGCCCGCGCCCAGAAACAGCAGCGCCTTGAAGAACGCGTGCGTCCAGAGATGGTAAATGCTCGCCCCGAAAGCGCCCACGCCCGCTCCGAGGAACATATAGCCCAGTTGCGAGATGGTCGAGTAGGCGAAGACTTTCTTGATGTCGAACTGCGTGAGGCCGATCGTGGCGGCAAGGAACGCCGTGGCCAGCCCGATCAGGGCAACCGCTTCCATGGCGAGCGGCGCGTGCGTGTAGATCGCCGAGCAGCGGGCCACCATGTAGACGCCCGCGGTCACCATCGTGGCCGCATGGATCAACGCGGAAACCGGCGTGGGGCCCTCCATAGCGTCCGGGAGCCAGACGTAGAGCGGGATCTGGGCCGACTTTCCTGTGGCTCCCACCGCGAGCAGCAGGCCGATCAGGGTGAGCGGGCCGAGGCCGGCCTCGACCGGCTGCCTGGACGCGGCTTGGAAGACTTCCGGGAAATCGAGCGAACCGAAGTGAAGATAGATGAGATAGATCCCGATCGAGAAGCCAAAATCGCCCACCCGGTTCACGATGAAGGCCTTGTTGGCGGCGTTGGTGGCGCTCGAGCGCAGGAACCAGAACCCGATCAGCAGGTAACTGCACAGGCCCACGCCTTCCCAGCCCACGAACAGCAGCAGGAAGTTCGCCGCCAGCACCAGCGTGATCATGAAGAACATGAAGAGGTTCAGGTACGCGAAGAAGCGGTAATAACCGCCTTCGTGCGCCATGTAGCCGATGGAATAAATGTGGATGAGCAGGCCGACGCCGGTGATGACCAGCAGCATGACCGCGCTCAGACGGTCCATGGCCAGATCGAAGCCGATGCGTACGTCGCCGGCCTGGATCCAGGTGAAGTAGCGCTCAAGGTGTAAGGCCTCGAGAGGCCAGAGCGCGCCCAGCGTCTTCAGCGTCCAGAGAAAGCTGGCCAGCACCGCCCCGACGGCCACGGCGTTCACGAACGTTTTCGAGGCGCGACGTCCGAAGATCCCGTTCAGCAGGAAGCCGGCCAGGGGGAAGGCGGGGATCAACCAGAGATGCATGGCTTCAATCCTTGAGGGCCTGCACCTCGTCGATCTGCACGGAGGCGCGGTTGCGGAACACCGTCAGGATGATCGCCAGCCCCACCGCCGCTTCCGCGGCGGCCACGACCATGACGAAGAAGGCCAGCACCAGGCCGTCCACCTGGCGCAGATGGTAGGCGAGGGCGACGAAGGTGAGGTTCACCGCGTTCAGCATCAGCTCGATGCACATGAACATGGTGATGATGTTGCGCCGGAAGATGAAGCCCGCCGCCCCGAGCGTAAACAGCAGCGCAGCGAGGACGAGATACCAGGAGAGGGGAACGCCTGCCGCGCTCACCTCTTCACCTCCCTCCAGGCCAGCACCACGGCTCCGGCGATGGCGATGAGAACCAGAACGGAGGTGAGCTCGAAGACCAGCAAGTAGCGGGTAAACAGCGCATAGCCCAACTCGGCGGCCCCACCCTGCCGGAACTGGCCGAAGCGGACCAGTTCGGGTTCCGGAAAACCGGCGAAGATCACGTAGGCCAGGGCGGCGAACAGGCCGGCCAGCAAAGGGACGCCCAAGGTGGAAGCCACCAGAGAGGCCCCCGTGGGTCGTTCCGCTCCCGCATTGAGCAGCATGATCACCATGACGAAGAGCACCATCACGGCGCCCGCGTAGACGATAACCTGCGCGGCGGCTATGAACTGCGCACCCAACAGCAGGTACAGCACCGCCAGCGAACCCATCACGCCGATCAGCGAGAGCGCGCTGGCGATGGGCTGGCGCTGGATGACGACGTTGAGGCCGCATACTGCGGCGATGGAGGCGAAGATCAGAAAGAGCAAGGCATCCATCGGCCACCCACCTCCTCAAACCCTCTCCCGAGGCGCCCACAGGTGGTTGCGGGCGCATCAACCGCACTACTGTAGCGAAGCAGGCTGGCGCGCTACAAGGGCTCCGGCAAGCCGGCTTCGGCCGGAACGGCTCGCAAGCGACGCGGCGGCTCTCCCTTAAGATCTTGACGCAGCTCGCCCGATCTAACCAGAATGGATGGAAGGGGCCGCTTTTGCCAGGCGGACGACACATTCATGGAAGAACCTGCGGATGAAGAAAGCCCCGCTTGTTGCGCTCATTGGATGCTGTCTGTTGCTTTGGTGCCGGCCGCTGGCCGGGTCGCCGGGAACGACGACGCGCCTGGCGACGGCGAGATACGGGGCCGCATCGGCCGCCGGCAACAGCCGCTCGCACTCCTCTGAGGGCTCGAACGCCGCCGTTTCCAAGAGCGCTCGCGCCGGCGCGTCCCCGGCACGGGCAGCCGCCAGCAGCAAGTCGGCGAGGCCCGGGACTGCGGCCAGCAGGGCCGCCAGCCGCAAGACCGCGACGGCCGCGCGTGGGGCCGGCGCCGCTCGGTCGGCGGGACGGTCTCGTCTGGCATCGCGGAGAGTTTACGGCCCGTGGACGGTCCCCACTTTCGCGCCCTCGACCCTGGGGGATGTGGAGGCTGGCGAGGATCCGGTTGTGCGTCGCGCCGCAGTGGAGGCGCTGGGGCCTTACAACGGCACCGTGGTGGCTGTGGATCCCACCACCGGACGCATCCTGACGATGGTCAATCAGAGGCTGGCCCTAGCGGGCAGCTTCCAGCCCTGTTCGACCGTGAAGCTCTACGTGGCGCTGGCGGCGCTGAGCGAAGGGATCCTCGCGCGCGACACCGTGCTGCGCCTTTCCTCGCGCGTGCGGATGGATCTGACCGAAGCGATGGCCCTCTCCAACAACCCGTTTTTCGGCATTTTGGGAGTCAAGCTCGGCTACGAGCGCTTCGCTTACTATGCGCGGCTGTTCGGGCTGGGCGAGCCCGCAGGGCTGGACCTCGAGGGCGAAAGCCCGGGGCGTTTTCCCGACGCGCCGCCCAAGAACGGCGGCATGTGGATGATGGCCAGCTTCGGTGAAGGGATTGCACAGACGCCCCTGCAACTGGCCGCTTTCCTGGCTGCGCTGGCCAACGGCGGCACGCTGTACTACCTCCAGTGGCCGCGCTCGGAGCGCGAGGTCGAGGATTTCGTGCCGCGCGTGAAGCGGCAGCTCGACATCGCACGCTGGATCCCGGCGCTGAAGCCCGGCTTGGTGGGCGCGGTCGAATACGGTACGGCGCGTCGCGCCTTCTACGCGCCGGAGGCTCCCATTTGCGGCAAGACCGGCACATGCACGGACGGCACGACGCACCTGGGGTGGTTCGGTTCGTTCAGCGATTTCGGCAACAGCCGTCTGGTGGTCGTGGTCCTGATGACGGGAGGGTGGGGCGTTAGCGGCCCCACCGCCGCCGAGATTGCGGGCACCATGTATCGCCGCCTGTTCGAGCAGAACTACTTCGCGCAGCGGAGGCTGTTCTCACCTGCCCTGATGATCCCCCGCTGAGAGCGGCCCGAGTCCCTGCGTCGGTTGAGCGAAAAGCAGGTCGGCGAGGCCACGTTTGAGTTCTTCCAGCCCTTGCCCGGTGACGCTCGAGACGCTATGGAACGGGAGACCCTTGGCTGCCGCGGCGCGCCGCAGCGCCTGCACGCGCGCCGGGTCCTGCGCGACGTCCATTTTGGTCGCCACCACGACCATCGGCTTGCGGGCCAGGTCCTCGCTGAACTCGGCCAGCTCGCGCAGCACGATCTCGAAATCGCGGACCGGGTCTCGCCCGCTGGCTTCGGAAACGTCCACCAAGTGGGCCAGCAGGCGGGTCCGCTCGATGTGACGCAGGAACCGGATGCCGAGGCCCGCCCCGCGGTGAGCACCCTCGATGAGCCCCGGGATGTCCGCCACGACGAAGCTGCGATCGTCGTCCAGGCGAACGACTCCGAGATGTGGCTCGAGCGTAGTGAAGGGGTAGTCGGCGATCTTGGGGCGCGCCGCCGAAATCCTTGAGATCAAGGTGGACTTTCCCGCGTTGGGGAAGCCGACCAGCCCCACGTCGGCCAGCAGTTTCAATTCCAGCCTGAGCCGCCGGAATTCGCCCGGCTGTCCCGGCTCGGCATAGGTGGGCGCCTGGTTGGTCGGGCTGGCGAACCGTGCGTTGCCGCGCCCTCCCCGACCGCCGCGGGCTACCACGAAGCGCTGACCGTGCTCGGTCAGATCGCAGAGGAGTTCGCCCGTATCGGCGTCGTAGACCTGAGTGCCCACGGGGACGGGCAGCTCGATCGAATCGCCATCGCGCCCGGTGCGGTTGGAACCCTCTCCGTGGCGACCGCGGCCTGCGCGGTGCTCGGGATTGAAACGGTATCGCAGCAGGGTGTTCTCGTGTTGGCTGGCGACCAGCACGACGTCCCCGCCGCGCCCGCCGTCCCCACCGCTCGGACCGCCGCGCGGGACGTACTTTTCGCGCCGGAAGGCGACGCAGCCGTTGCCGCCGTCGCCGGCCTTCACCTGGATGATGGCTTCGTCAATGAACACGGCTGCGCCGGCTGGGACCGGGCTGTGCTCGGGCAGACCACTCAGGACAGGGGGATGACGCTGACGTACTTGCCCAGCCGGCCGCGGTCATGATACTCGACACGGCCGGAAATACGGGCGTAGAGCGTGTCGTCCTTGCCGATGCCCACGTTCTCGCCAGGCTTGATCCTGGTCCCGCGCTGGCGAACCAGGATCGAACCTCCGGGAACGATCTGGCCGCTGAAGACCTTGATTCCGAGCCGCTGCCCCTGGGAGTCCCGCCCGTTGCGGGAAACGCCGCCCCCTTTCTTACTCGCCATGCTGCTCCTCCTCGACCGGGCTTTGTTCGCTCGGACCGGCTTCCACCGGGGTGACGATTCCGGTCACCTTCAGGCGGGTCAGCTCCTGACGGTGGCCGATGGTGCGCTTGTACTGCTTTTTCCGCTTGAACTTGAAGACCCTGATCTTCTTGCCCCGGAGATGGGCCTCGATGACGGCACGCACCGCGGCGCCCTGGAGCTCTTCTCCGGTCAGCAGCACTCCGGGCCGGGGTGAAATCGCCAGCACGCGGTTGAGCTCCACTTCCGAGCCCGGTTCCCCGGGCAACCTCTCGACTTCGATGCTTTGCCCCGGCGCAACGCGATACTGCTTGCCGCCGGTCTCGATTACGGCATACATAAGCCTTGCGATCCTTGCTGGGGATTCCGACTGGGCCGACCAGCATGTGGCGGATGGCCTGCGGGGACAGGCCTGCCCGCGGCCCTGGTGTCCTAAACCATGATAATACATCGGCCCGCGAAGGCGCTTCGGTCCCGCGTCACCTGGGCAAGGCATCCTGCATCCTGATCAAAGAGGGCAACTGGCCGATGCCGCTCTACGAATACCGCTGCAAGCAGTGCGGAGAGCCTTTCGAACAGCTCCGCCGACTGGGCGAGGCCGACCGTGACGTGACTTGCCCTCGCTGCGGGGCCGAGGAGGTCGAACGGCTGCTGTCCGTCTTCAGCCAGTCGGTCCGAGGATGCGGGGGCAGCGCCCGGCGCGGCTTCACTTGAGGCTGAAGGCGCCAGCGCGGCGGTCGGCCGCGCCAGACCCATTCCGGTCTCAATACAGGGGCCGCGGTCCTTGCGTGGCCGGGGTCTTGCCCAGAGCCTCCAGCAAAGGGCGCGCTGCCGTGCCCATCAGCGAGAGCTCCGACGGGGCTTGCAAGAACAGGAATCCCTGATCCGCGAATTCCCTCAACTGGGCCGCGTTGCCCGCAGGGCGTCCTGCCGGGACTTTCCGCTTTGCTGCCGCCGCCACCACGCGTGCGACTGCCTCGCGCAGCTGGGGATGGTCCTGGCGGCCTCGCAGCCCCAACGAGAAAGAGAGGTCTGCCGTTCCGACAAAGAGCACGTCAATGCCCGGCACGGCAGCGATTTCCTCGATCCTCTCGACCGCCTCCTTCTGCTCGATGATGACGACGACCATCGCGTTGCGGTCGGCGAAATCCGGGTATCCTCCGGGCGCCGGCCAGCGCAGTCCCGCCAGTCCGGGCCCGAAGCCCCGCTTTCCCAACGGCGGGTACTTGCATGCTTCGACGGCCTGCCGGGCCAGCTCGGGGGTGGAGGTAAACGGGAAGATCACGCCCAGGGCTCCCACGTCCAGCGCACGTTTGGCGGTCCAAAGCTCGTTCACCGGGACGCGGACGAAGGGGACCGTGCCGGTGCCTCGCGTGGCCAGGATCATGGAGCGTGCGGTCTCGAGCGTGATCGCGCTGTGCTCCATCTCGATCCAGATGAAATCGAAGCCCAGATTGGCCGCCAACGCGGCGACGTCGGGGCTCGGTGTGGTGACGGTCAGGCCCACGACGGGTTTGCCCTCCCGGAGCCGCTTCCGCACCGGGTTCTCCCACGGTTCGGGTTGCTGGGCCGCCAGGGCCAAGACCGCCGTGGCCAACAGCCAGCTCTTTTCGGTACGCATGATTTGGTTAAGATAGCGCAAGGGGAAAGACGATGCTGATCGTGCACGTCCACGCTCACGTCAAGCCGGAATTCGTCGAAGCTTTCCGCCAGGCTACGATCGAGAACGCGCGAGAAAGCGTCAAGGAGCCGGGCGTGGCGCGCTTCGATGTCATCCAGCAGAGCGACGATCCGACGCGCTTCATCCTGGTCGAGGTTTACCGCACGCCGGAAGCCCCGGCCCAGCACAAGGAGACCGCGCACTATCAGCGTTGGCGCGACACGGTGGCCGAGATGATGGCGGAGCCGCGGACCAGCGTGAAGTACACGAACGTGTTCCCTCCCGACGAGGGCTGGTAGGGTTCGCGCACGGCGATGCAGTTCGAGTTCGCCACCGCTGCGAGGATCGTTTTCGGTTGCGGAACGGTGCGAGAGATTGCCCCGGCTGCGCGCTCTTTCGGTCGCCGCGTCTTGCTGGTGACGGGTTGCCCGGACGAGATCGTCGCGCCCGTCGAGGAGGGGCTGCGCAGCGCGGGCCTCGAGACGTTGCGCTTCGAGGTCCACGGCGAGCCTACGCTCGATCTGGTGCGGCAGGGTGTCGCCAGGGCGCGGGAGGCGGATTGCGAGGCCCTCGTCGCCGTCGGTGGCGGCAGCGCGATAGATGCCGGCAAGGCGATCGCTGCGTTGCTGACCAACGGCGGCGATCCTCTGGATTATCTCGAGGTGATCGGACAGGGACGGCCTCTGCGAGTGCCCTCGCTGCCCTGGATCGCGGTGCCGACGACGGCGGGCACGGGTGCGGAAGTGACGCGCAACGCTGTGTTGTCCTCGCCCGAGCATAAGGTGAAAGCCAGTCTGCGGAGCCCGCTGATGCTGGCGCGGCTGGCCGTGGTGGATCCCGATCTGACGCTGGATTTGCCGCCGGACGTGACCTCGAGCACCGGGTTGGACGCCCTGACGCAGCTGATCGAGCCCTACGTTTCCATCCGAGCCAACCCGATGACCGACATGTTCTGCCGCGAGGGGATGCGCCGCGCGGCCCGTTCCCTGGAGCGGGCTTGCCGGCACCCCAAGGACCGCGACGCCCGCACGGACATGAGCTTGGCGAGTCTGCTCGGCGGACTGGCGCTGGCCAACGCGGGTCTGGGCGCCGTTCACGGGTTCGCCGCGGCCATCGGGGGGGCTTTCGATGCGCCTCACGGCGCCGTATGCGCCGGGCTGCTGCCCCACGTGATGCGAGTCAACATTCGCGCCTTGCGCGCTCGCGCTCCCGGGTCCCCGCAACTGGAGCGCTATCGCGAGGTGGCGCAGATTCTGACGGGCCGGAACGAGGCGCAGCCAGAGGACGGGGCCGCGTGGGCCGCGGATCTGGTCGGGCGCCTCGGGGTTCTCATGTTGCGCGCCTATGGGATCCGGCGCGAGCACGTGGCCGTACTGGTGGAGAATGCGGCGCGCGCCTCCAGCATGAAGGGCAACCCCGTGGCCCTCACGGCGGAAGAACTCACCGAGATCATCGAGGCGGCCCTGTGACGAGCCGGCCATTCAAGGCCGGTAGCTGAAGTCCCAGACTTGGACGTTGCCCTTGCCCTGCGTGTACTGCACCACGGCGTATTCTCCGGGCTTGAGGGGTTCGACCGGCCAGATCCTGTAAAGATCGTCTCCGAGTTGCTGCCGGAAGACCTCGACCTCCTGCTGTTCTTCGACAATCTCGTTGGTGATGGGGATGATGCTCCACTTCTGGACGATGCGGGCCCGCTTCTGCGTCCACAAACGGACGATGCCGAAGCGTTCGGGGGCGCTCAGGCGGATGAAGAACTCAGGGCGGTCCGAGGTGACCCCGGTCTTGGCGCGTTCGCCCTCGATCTCCACGGTCGCCCTTCCGGCCACGATCGGCACGGGCGTGAGCACCTTCAGCACCGTGCGTCCCTTGCTGGTCACCACCTTGCATTCGGCTTGGGCAACCGGCTGCACCTGATCGCCCTCGATCCGGTAGACCCCGGGCGCGGGCGGGATGCTCGCGACGAGGCGCTGTTGTTCACGCTCGAGACGTTCCTCGGCGGCCAGGGCTTCGGCCTCCTTGCGCAGGGCCTCCTCGCGAGCGGTGCGCTCGGCTTCGGTGCGCTTCAAGTCCACCAGCCGCAAGGGAATCTCTTCCCACTCGCTGCGCTCGACGCTGTAATAACGAACGCGATCGCCCTCGATCTGGTAGTCGCGAACCAAGTGGTAGTTCCCGTCGGTCAGGTACAGCCGAAAGGCCGGGCGCGGGGCCACAGCCAGCGCCAGCAACGCCAGAACGAACCAGCGCAGCATGGATTCCCCCACTACCCCGATTGTACGCGTGGGAGGCCCCCTGCCGACTTCAAGAATCCTCGGGGATCAGGGCCGCGATGCGGCGCGCCTCATCGCGCGTGGCGTCCAGGTGGATGACGGCGTGGATGGCTTCCAGCAACCGACCTGCCTGCGACGGAGGACCGCTGGGCGGCCCGAGCAAGACGCCCTGTGCCGCCCCCTGCATGATCTGCCACGCACTTTCTATGAGGAGCTCGGGTTCGCCGAACTCCAACCGCACGAGCACCGGCTTGCTGGCCGTCCGCATCCAAGGGGGCCACTCGAGCAGATCGGGCTGCCACGGCGTCGCGATCAGATCGGCGCCATACTCCGCGCTGAGCTGCGCGGCTTCACGCCAATCCTCTCCGCTCACCTCGGCCACCAGAGGCATGCCCAGCCGGCGCGCCTCCTCGCTGACCCGCCCGAAACGTTCCAGCGACTCGCGCGCCCCCCGTCGTACGCTCAGCGAGACGGCCTCGACGCCCATTTCCAGCGCGGCCTGCACGCTCAGCAGCGGCTGCACTGGCCAGATGCCCGCGTCCAGCCGCAGGACGGCCGCCAGGGACCCCATTTCCTCCGCCGCCGCGTCGAGCAGTCCGGGACTTACCACCGCCGCATCGCCTCCGCTGCGCGCCAGCAACCTCACCCAGCCCAGCGGATCGTCCCGCAGCGGATGACAGTCCAGAATCAGAGCGCGTCCCTGCGCGAAGATTCTCCTCAGCCGCAGCGTCTTGCCCAGGTTCATGCGCGCAGGCCCCCGCGACCCATGTCAGTATGGTAACAGGACCATGCGCTACAGAACGTTGGGCAGAACAGGGCTTCTGGTGAGCGAGATCGGCTACGGCGCCTGGGGAATCGGAGGCACCATGTGGATCGGAGGCGACGACCGCGAATCGCTGGCTGCGCTGCGCCGTGCGCTGGAGCTGGGTCTGAACTTCATCGACACGGCTTTGGTCTACGGCAACGGGCATAGCGAGCGCCTCGTGGGGCAGGTGGTGCGCGAAGCTTCGCAAACGGTTTACGTCGCCACCAAGGTTCCGCCCAAGAACCTGCTGTGGCCCGCAAGGCCTGGCATCGGCATCCGCGAGGTCTTCCCCTACGAGCACATCATCCGTTCCACAGAGCAGAGCCTCCGCAACCTCGGCCTGGATCACATCGATCTGCAGCAGCTTCACGTCTGGAATCCCGAGTGGAACGACGAGGAGGACTGGCGGCGCGCCTTCGAGGACCTGAAGCGGTCTGGCAAGGTGCGCTTCGTGGGCGTCTCGATCAACGATCACCAGCCGGATTCCGCGCTCGAGTTGATCGAGACCGGGCTCATTGACGCGGTGCAGGTGATTTACAACATCTTCGATCAGACGCCCGAGCGGCGCCTGTTCCCTCTGTGCCAGGAACGCAACATCGGCGTGCTGGCCCGTGTTCCACTCGACGAGGGCGCTCTGACCGGGCAGATCACGGCGGAGACCGAGTTCGATCCGCGCGACTTCCGTTCGCGCTATTTCCGGGGCGACCGGAAGCGGCAGGTCGAGGAGCGGGTAGCGGCCCTGCGCCGCGACCTGGCCGGGGTGGAAGGCGACCTGCCGGAGGTTGCACTGCGCTTCTGCCTCTCGCATCCTGCGGTCTCCACGGTGATCCCCGGAATGCGCAAGGTCAAGCACGTGGAGGCCAATCTCGCCGTTTCCGACAAGGGGCCCTTGCCCGAGGGCGTGCTCCGCATCCTGAGGAACCATGCGTGGGAGAAGAATTTCTACGACTAGCCTGGCGCTGGCGTGGCTGGCGGCGGCTGCGCAGCCCGATTACTTCCCGCTGCACCCCGGCAACCAGTGGGTGTACCGGGTTGCAGGGGGCGGCCAGGAGCGCATCCTGATCCTGGAAGTTGCTCGCACCGGGGAATTCGGAGGCCGGACTTACTCGCTCTTGCGTGGCCTGCCAGCGGGCGAGTTCTGGCTGCGCACCGACGAGCAAGGCAA
>JANXAE010000043.1 GCA_025062235.1 Bryobacteraceae bacterium | reverse complement strand
GGGTCGAGCCGGAGGTCGCCGTCCTTGACCAGGTGCGCCAAGAAAGCCGCGAGGTTGCGCGCGTACATCTGGCTGGCGTCGTAAGGAACGGTAGCGGGCAAGTTCACCGGGCCGAGGATGGTCACCCCTTGGAAGGAAACCTCCTCACCCGGCCTCGTCAGCTCGCAGTTGCCGCCCCGTTCGGCGGCCAGGTCCACGATCACCGAACCTGGGTGCATGGCAGCCACCATCTCGCGCGTGATCAACAGAGGCGCGCGGCGGCCAGGCACCGAGGCCGTGGCGATCACGACGTCGCTCGACGCCACTACGCGCGCCATCAGCTCGCGCTGGCGGCGCTGGAACTGCTCGTCCTGCTCGCGGGCATAGCCGCTGGCGTCTTCCCCCACCGTCTCCAGGGGCAGTTCGACGAATTTCGCGCCCAGGCTCTCAACCTGTTCCTTCACCGCCGGGCGCACATCGTAGGCCTCGACGACCGCGCCCAACCTGCGCGCGGTGGCGATCGCCTGCAAACCCGCCACCCCCGCGCCGATGATGAAGACGCGCGCGGGCGGAATCGTGCCCGCCGCGGTCATCAGCATGGGGAACATTTTCGGCAGCCGCCCGGCGGCCAGCATCACCGCCTTGTAGCCGGCGACCGTCGCCATCGAAGACAGGGCGTCCATGGCTTGCGCGCGGCTGATGCGCGGCATCAGATCCAGGGCGAACGCCATGACCCCGGCGTCCGCCAGCCGCGCCAGTTCGTCCCCTGCCCACAAGGCGTCGAACATGCCCACGAGGACCTGCCCCGGGCGCAAGCGGGCCAGGTCCTCTTCGCCCTGTTTTTCCTTCGCATTCAGACCCCGCACCTGCGCGACGATATCCGCCTGGGCGAAGACGTCGTCGCGGCCAACCGCCCGGGCGCCCTTGGCTTCGTAGGCCGCATCGGGGAAGCCGGCCTGTTCCCCCGCACCGCGCTCAACGATGAGCTGGAGGCCGGCGCGCTTGAGTGAATCCATCACGGCGGGCGTCAGAGCGACGCGCCGCTCACCGGGATGCGTTTCCTTCGGTACGCCGACAACCATCCGTCCCTCGCTCTTTCAGATGCAAGCGCAGGCATAAGGAAACAAAAATTCGGCCCGCCCGCCGGATTCGGCCACGCGGGCCGCAAAGCGAAAGAGGCAACAGCGAGGGAAAATCCGCCCAAAGGAACCGGGTCAACGTGGCCCGCCCGCGCGCGTTCCGGTCCGCGCGCCGCCTTCGCCCGAACGCGGCACGCCGCCGCGGATCTCGCCTCTGGCTCCGCCGCCGCGAGCTTCGCCCCGGATCGAACCGCCCCGGATCTCGCCCCGTGGCACCTCCCCGGACCGGATCTCGCCGCCGCTCCAACGCGGACCACCTTCCCATCGGGGAGTCGCACGCTCGCGAATAATGGGCGGATTGATGAAGATCGGCTCGCTTCGGCGGATCCCGCCAGGCGGCGGCTCAGCTTCGCGCGGCTCCGATCGCCATGCAGGGGCCCCCCACCGCGGGCCTGCATCCCCGGGCTCAGTCTCAACGCGCGGGCTCCCGACCCGCGGCCCGCTGAAGCGCCTCCAGCCTTCCTCCGGCTGGCGAGGTAGGGCAGGAGTCTCATGCTCGGGCATTGGCTCCGCTGACGGGACCTCCATGCTGCGCCCAGGCGATCCGGCATCCTCCCGCGGACCGCGAGCAGGGGCGGGACCCCGGTTCAGCGGCTCACCGAAGCGGCGCCAGCCGCGCTCCTCGGCGCTGCGGCGCATCGCACCGCCCTGCGTGTTTTCGAGGTTCTCGGCCGGGGCGGTACCGCCAAGACGTCTCCACTGGCCCGGACCGATGTCCTCGAGGCGCGACAGGTTTCCCCGCTCGCCGCGGGGAGGTTCGCCGAAGCGGCGCCATCCGCCACGCACTTGGCCAGCTCCGGTCTCAGCGGCTGGGATGCCCTCGGCAGGGGAAGTCTCACGCACAGGCTCGCCCAGCCGCCTCCAACCGCGACCCACACCCCGATCCGGCGCGGGGGCACTCTCGGCACGCCAGATCCGCACGCCCTCCGGCATGCCTGGCATGCCGCGAGCTCCGGCCACTGGGGGCTCACCCTCCGGCTGCCCCCCGATGCCATGGACCGGCTCGCCCGAACGGTCTGGCTCCGCGGGACGCGCCGGGCCCAGCCTGCGAACCGGACCGCCGATCCGGGCGGGCTCGCCCGCGGGAGCGGACTCGCCTGCAAGGACGGGGCTTGCGGCTCCCACCTCGGACGCCCCGAAAGCCCGCCGGAGGAGGTACTCCATGCTTCGTCGCTGCTCCTCGAAAGGTACGCGCTCGATCGCCGGCGCGGGCCGGCGGCTGAAGAACCGCTCCGGCGCGCTGCGCGCCGAGCCCTGCGGCATCGGCGCCGGGCGGTCGGCGAACCTTACGCTCTCAGCGGCCGGCACGACGGGTACCGGGCCCTGCACGAGCCGCGCGCCTCGCAGCTCTGCTTCAGCCGCCCTTAGTGGCTGCACGCGGCCACCGCGCACGAAACCGTCCACATCCACTCCGCTGATGGCGTTGGTGACTCGGGCGTTGCGGTAGACGTTGACGATCTGGATGTTGTTGATGATGCGCACGCTGTTGTCAATGAACGTCGGGTGCCTGTAGCCGCGATAATGGCGAGGTCCGTACCAGGGATAAAAAGGCTCGTGCGGTGCCAGCGGGACCCAGCCAATGCGCCCGAAGCCGAACCCTAGGTGTACGCCACCGACATTCAAACCGAAGAAGGCAACCAGCGCCGGCCTCCAGTAGTGGCGGCGATGGCGCGGACCCGGATACCAGCACCAGCCGTAGGGGGGGTGCCAGAACCAGCGGCCGTAGTGGAACGGCGCCCAGCCCCACGGATCATAGCTCAGCCAAGTCCAGCCGTACCAGTCCACCCAGACCCAACGACCGTAACGGTAGGGTGCCCACCACGCAGCCACGCCCCAAGGCGTCCAGACCCAACCGTAAGGGGCTACCCAAACCCAACGGCCGTAGTAATCCAGATCGTCAGCACCGTAGATGTCAGGGCTGACGTAGCGGTAGCTGCGTGCCCGCTCGAGGTACCGGTCCCGGTCCTCGTTCCACTCGTCGAAGCGATCGCGGGGGATGGCGGCGATGGTCCGGAACTCCGGGCTCGCACCTGCGCCGCGCACCAGCATCGTTCGGCCGGACCGGAGCCGCTCCGAACCCCTCGGGGTGTAAACCTCAGCCTCGCCCGCACGCACCGTGATCTCGCTTTCCGTGCCGTGCACCGTCACGCGGTAGCTGCCCTTGCGCAAGGGCCGCAGGGAAACCTCCGGCGTGTTCACCTCGATCTCGGCATCGGTGTCGCGCAGTACGCGCAGCATGATCGTGCCGCGGGACAGTTGCACCTGATAACGCCGGTACTCCAGTTCGGCCAGCCGGATCTCGGTCTCGGATGCCAGGCGGACCATGTTCGCCCAGTCGAACTGGACCTCGGCGCGAGAGGCGGCGCCCGTGACGACGTGGTCCTGCACAACCAAGGGGGCGTTGACCGCGCCCGCCACCCAATCGCCGGAGTCCCCACGGCGCACCGAGACATCGCCCTGGATGACGCTGAGACGAGCCACTCCGCGGCCCGGGCCATCCTCCTCCTCGCCGCGGGCCGCAGGCAGTGCGAGGATCCCCGCTGCCAACCACAACAGCCAGTTGCCGCGCATGGTCGCCTCCTGCTCGAAAGCCGCCCCGGCTCGCCGGGACAGCCCTGATTCGCCGCTCCGCCAAGGTCGTCCGCACGCCGATTGCCAACTGGCTTCGTCCTGTGTTCTCAGGGGGCTGGGCTATGATGGGTCTCTATGCCGGCGGCCGAAAACCACCACCCCGGCCCAAATCCACCACTCGGTCGCCTCCGACGCGCAGCGGACGCAGCCTGCCTGCCGCTGGCGCTGTTGCTCGTGACCGCAGGCTTCTACTGGAAGCTGGTCTTTACCGACCAGTACACTTGGCTCGAAAGCCCGGATCTGGCCAACCAGGTCTTGCCTTGGCTGCAATTCCAGGCCGGCGAGTGGCACAGGGGCAATCTGCCGCTCTGGGACCCCTACCTTTGGGGAGGGCAGTCCCTCATCGGTCAGGCTCAGCCGGGCGTAGCCTATCCGCTGAACTGGATCCTTTTCTGGCTCCCGCTGCGCCAAGGCTGGATCCGGTTGCTCTGGCTGCACTGGTATTTCGTCGTCATCCATTTCATGGCGGTGCTGTTCGCCTACTGGTTCGCCCGCGATATCGGCGCCAGCCGCAGCGGATCGGCACTGGCGGGACTGGCCTTCGGACTGGGCGGCTACGTGGGCACCACCGACTGGCCGCAGATGCTGAACGGTGCAGTCTGGGCGCCCTTGGTGTTCTTGTTCCTCAGACGCGCCTTCGAAGGCATCCGGCCGCGGGCGAGCGCCGCGCTGGGAGGCCTTTTCCTCGGGCTGGCATGGCTGAGCGGCCATCATCAGATCCCCATCTACACCACCCTGGCGGCCCTCGCCGTGGCCGCCTACTACGTTCTGTTCCGCGATCGCAAACCGAGCCTGCGCGCCGCGAGTCTGTTGGCTCTGTTCCTGCTGTTCACGTTGCTGGTGGGCGCACTGCAAATCCTGCCCGCATACGAGTACGGCAAGCTGGCGCGCCGCTGGGTCGGCGTGGAAGATCCCGTGGGCTGGAACCAGAAGGTCCCCTACACGGTCCACGCCGAGTACTCCCTGAATCCGCTTTCCATTCTGGGCATCGTCATCGCCGGCATCCACCGGCACGCGAATCCCTTCCTCGGCGTCACGGTCACGACGCTGGCCTTGCTGGGACTCGCGTTGGGGTTCGGGCGCCGAGAAGTGAAGCTGCTGGCAGCGATGGCGATCGGAGGCCTCCTGGTGGCGCTGGGACAGAACAGCGTCTGGCACGGGATGCTCTACGCGCTCGCGCCCATGGTGGAGAAAGCGCGGTCGCCTTCGATGGCCATCTTCATCTTTCATCTCGGGTTTTCCATCCTGTCAGCTGTGGGATTCGATGGCTTGCTCGCCCGGGGACGACCGCATTCGGCCTCGCGCGCCTCGCAAGTCCTGCTGATCTGCGCCGCCGTGTTGCTCGCCGCTTGCCTGTTCCCGCTGGCCGCCGGCAGGGCAGTCGAGGACCGTTACGCGCTGGCCGCCATGGCGGCCCTGCTCGTTGCGGGGATTGTGTACGCTGCCGGGAGCGGACAGATTCCGCGCCGTGCAGCTCTGGCGGCTTTCGTCGTGGTCGCGCTGGTCGAGCTGGGCAACGTCTCGGGCTTCGCTTTCGCGCACCGGCGCGAGAAGAACCGGAGCATTTACCTGAACAAGATGGCCGAACACGCCGAGCTGGCCGAGTTTCTCCGCTCGCAGCCCTGGCCCGCACGCATTGCGGTTCCCAACGATCTGGTGCCCTACAACTTCGGCGACTGGTACGGCGTGGACACCTTCTCTGGATACGTCGCCAGTCTGCCGAGCAACCTGCTCCGGCTGGGTCTGCATTCGCGGCGCGTCCACGACCTGATGGGCGTTGGCTACGCCATCGGGCAACAGCCGCCGCATCCGGACTATCGCGAGGTTTTTCATGGCGCCGGCGGCCTGAAGGTCTACTGGAACCCCCGGGCCATGCCGCGGGCCTGGGCCATCCACGAGCTGCACAAGGTGGAAAACGACGAGCAGGCCTTCGCCATGCTCGAGAATCCGGATTTCGATTTCCGCAGGGCGGGTTGGATGCACGGCCAGCCCCCTGCGCTGGAAGCTTGCCCGCCGGGCGGGGACCAGGTGCGCGTGGTGCGACGTGACACGCAGGCCCTGGAGATCGAGGCGCACATGGCCTGCCGCGGCATGGTGGTCGTCAGCGAGAACTTTTTCCCGGGCTGGCGAGCTTGGGTGGACGGCCGGCGCGTGCCCATCTACGAGGTCTACACCTGCCTGCGCGGGGTTGTCGTCGAGCGCGGCCATCACCGCATCCGGATGGAGTACCGTCCGCGCTCGGTCCTGCTCGGCGCAGCCGGGACGCTGCTCGGCCTGACCGGCGCCGCGATCCTGGTCTGGTGGGAGCGGCGCGGCGCACGGCGCTTGCTAGACTGAGAATCTGTCGCAACCGGAGGCGCGCGGATGATCCGTACCCGCCCCATTCCGCGAAGGCCGCGATCGCTGCCGGAAGTCCACGCCAGCGTGGGCACTTCGCATCCTTCGATCTGGCGGCGCATGTTCGCTTTCGCCGGGCCGGCCTATCTGGTCAGCGTCGGCTACATGGATCCGGGCAACTGGGCCACGGATCTGGAAGCCGGAGCGCGGTTCGGCTACCAGTTGCTGTGGGTGCTGGTGATGTCGAACGCGATGGCCATCCTGCTTCAGACGCTGAGCGCCAGACTGGGGATCGTCACCGGCCGCGATCTGGCCCAAGCCTGCGCGGACACCTACCCGCCGTTCATCAACTACGCACTGTGGTTCCTCTGCGAGATCGCGATCGCAGCCTGCGACATGGCCGAGCTGCTCGGCGCCGCGATCGCGCTGAACCTGCTGTTCGGCATTCCGCTGCTCTGGGGCGTGTTCATCACGGCGGCCGATACGCTGCTGCTGCTGGGCCTGTCGCGTTACGGCATCCGCATCATCGAGGGCATCGTGCTCAGCATGGTCACCGTGATCGCCGGCTGCATGTTCGTCGAGATCTGGCTGGCGCGCCCGGCGGCGGGCGAAGTGGCCTCCGGACTCATCCCCCGTCTGTCCGGCGACAGTCTCTACGTGGCCATCGCCATCCTGGGGGCCACGGTGATGCCGCACAACCTGTACCTGCACTCGGCTCTGGTCCAGACGCGCCGCATCGGCCGCACCAGCGAGGACAAGCGCCGGGCGACCCGCTACAACCTCGTGGACTCGGTCGTTGCGCTCAACGGAGCCTTGCTGGTGAATGCAGCCATCCTGATCCTGGCGGCCACCGTGTTCTTCCGGAACGGCGTGATCGTGACCGAGATCCAGCAGGCGCACCAGTTGCTGGCGCCGTTGCTCGGCACGACGCTGGCCAGCATCGCTTTCGGCGTGGCGCTGTTGCTCTCCGGCCAGTCTTCCACGATGACAGGCACGATGGCGGGTCAGATCGTCATGGAAGGATTCCTGAACATCCGCATGCGACCCTGGCTGCGCCGGCTGATCACCCGCCTGATCGCGATTACCCCTGCGGCGATCACCATCGCGGTTGCAGGCGACGAGGCGGTGCTGCGCCTCCTCATCCTCAGCCAGGTCATCCTGAGCATGCAGCTTCCCTTCGCCGTGATCCCGCTGATCCACCTCACCAGCGACCGGCAGCGCATGGGATTGTTCGCCAACCCCGCTTGGGTGCGGGCGCTTGCCTGGATCGTGGCAGCGATCATCGTCGCGCTGAACGTGCGATTGCTGGTGCAAACCGCGGCAGGATGGCTGGTGGCCGCCGGCGAGCGCCGGTGGCTGGTCGAGCTGGGGCTCTATCCAGTGGCCGCGGCCCTGTTGGCGGTGCTGGCCTGGGTGACCCTGGAACCGTGGCTGCCCGGGTGGCTCCGACAAATCGGGCGCGTGGCCCCAGCCCCCCTGCCTGTCGAGCTCGAACCTCGCGCGCCAGTGTTTCGCACCATCCTTGCACCCGTGGACCACACCGAGATGGACCGCGCCGTGGTCAGCGTCGCCGCCGGCCTGGCCCGAGAGCACCAGGCCAAGCTGTACCTGTTGCACGTCGAGGAGGACGTGACCAGCCTGATTTACGGCGAACTGTCGCAAACGGCCGAAGTCGAGGCAGGCAGGCAGTACCTGGATGATCTCGCGGCGGCGCTCAGAGAGCAGGGCGTGGACGTGCAGGCCGTCCTCTGCCATTCGCGCGATCCCCGCCGCGAGATCGTGCGCTTTGCGCGGCAGGTGCGCCCCGACCTGGTGGTCATGGGGGGCCACGGCCACAAGTGGCTCCAGGACCTGGTCTTCGGCGGTACAATTGATTCAGTGCGCCATGCTCTTGGTGCGCCAGTGTTGATCGTGCCCGGCACCGCAGTGGTTGGCTGAAGGGACTGGGCGTTGGGCATTCGGGCACAGAGCTGTGGCAGAGGGACACGCCCGCGGTGCTCCGGCGGGACCCAATCCGCTGACCGGCAAGCAGAAACCGGTTGGCATTTCGCGTGCTGATCTCGGGGCGAGCCCGAGCCATGTCGCTTAGCCGCGTAGCCATCCTGATCGGAATCCTGGCCGGGTTGGCCCCGGCCACCACGCTGGAAAAGCTCTCCCTGGAGGAGATGGCTGCCCGGGCCACGGCGATCGTCAGGGGGCGCGTCACTGCGAGCTGGTGCGCCCAGCGCGGCCCGCTCATCTACACGCACTACCGGGTGCAGGTGACCGAGCGCTGGAAAGGGCCGGAGGCGGCGGTCATCGAAGTGGTGGTTCCGGGCGGAACGGTCGGGGGCGTCCGGCAGAGTTTTACGGGGACGCCGAAGCTGGGCCAAGGAGCCGAGTACGTGCTGTTTCTTTGGAGGGGCCCCAGCGGCCTCACTCACATCCTGGGTTTCACGCAGGGGGTCTTCGACCTGACCCGAGACTCTTCCGGGGAGCTGGTGGCAGCGCGCGCGGCAGCCCCAGAGGTCCTGCTGGAACCCGCTTCGGGGCGCCCGGTTAGCGACGTGCCGCTGCGGCTCAAACTGGACGATCTGAGTCGCCGGATCCGCTCGGCGCTGGCAACCCCGGCGAGGTAGTCCCATGACCCGCGCATCGCTGCGCTTTCTCCTCTCGACGGCGCTGGCGCTGCTGTGCGCGGCGACCGCGGAGGGCTACTATCATTTCGTCCGCTACGCGAGCCGCAGCGGCCCGTTCGTGGCGATTCCCGAAAAGTTCGACCTGAACGCGCTGCCAGGCCGGGCAGTGACGTACCTGATTTCCGAGCGCGGACCCGACCAGTTGGGGCCGAACGACAGCTTCGCCAGCGTCATCAGCCAGATCCGGTTGGCAGCCAGCGTCTGGAGCCAGGTGCCCGGCTCCGAGCTGCGCCTTGTCTTCGGCGGTCTGTTCACGCCGGAAACCCCGCGGACGACGCCGGCGATCGAGATCCTGTTCGACGAGCTGCCCCCTGGCGTTCTGGCGATGGGAGGCCCAGTGGCCCGCGCCGAGATCACACCCGGAGCGACCGGGGCGTTCGTGCCCATCCTGCGCTCCGTCGTCGTTCTGCGCCGCGATCTGACGGACCGGCCCAGCTACAGCGACGGTTTCTTCCTCACCACCTTGCACGAACTGGGCCATGCGCTCGGGCTCCAGCACACTGCGGCCTCCAGCCTGATGGCGACCGACGTAACGCGAGCCGTGACGCGGGGCCAACCCTTGACGCAGGACGATATTGCTGGAATCTGTCTGTTGTACCCGGGCAGCGATTTCCGCGCCCGCACGGGAGGCATCGCGGGGCAAGTCTGGCTGAGTTCGGGCGAGGGCGTCTCGCTGGCTTCCGTCGTAGCGATCAATCCCAGCGGCCACGCCGTGAGCGCTCTGACGCATCCCGACGGCACCTACCGGATCGAGGGCTTGCCGCCCGGGCTGTACTACGTGTATGTCCACCCGTTGCCGCCCCCGGAACTGGGGCCGTACGGGATCGTCCTGCCCGTGGACGCCTCCGGGGCGCCGTTCCAGCCGACGGATGGCTTCGAATCGCTCTTTTACCCAGGAACCAGGAACACTGCCTTGGCCGCGACGCTGGCCGTGAGCGCCGGCACGGTCACCGAAGGCGTCAACTTCCGGGTGGCGCGGCGCACGCCTTCTTCGCTCTACGGCGTGACCACTTACAGCTTCCCTGGAAGCGTAGCGGTGAAGCCGGCTTTCATCAACGTCAATGGGCCGACCTCGCGGTGGTTCCTGGTGGCCGTCAGTCAGGGGATGGCTTTGACGACGGGCAGCGCGCCGCTGCCCGGGCTGGGCGTTTCGCTGCTCGGCGGCGGGGCGGCGGTGAACGAGTTGCGCGCCTACGCGCCGGACCCGCGATATCTGCAAATCGGCTTCACGTTCAACCCCCTGGCCGGCACCGGTCCGCGGCACCTGCTGTTTTCCTACAACAACGATCTCTACCTGCTGCCCGCGGGCCTGAACGTCGTGAACCGCACGCCTCCCTCCGTAGCCACCGTGACTCCCCAGGTGGACGCTTCGGGCAACCGCATCGCGTTGCTGACGGGATCGGGCCTCACGCCGGACACCAGAATCTTCTTCGACGGCGTGGAAGCTCGCGTGCGGAGCGCGGAAGACGGGCGCATGGTGGTCGTACCGCCCCCGGCGCCCGGGGGGCATCGCGCCACGGTGCTGGCGATCGGCCCCGACGGTCAAACCTCGGCCTTCCTGCAAGGTCGCTCGCTTCCCGTCTACGAATACGAACCTTCCGATCCGCCTTTCGTCTCGCTATCGCTGAATTCTCTGCCGGCGGGCGCGGAAGCGATGATCGAGGTGACGGGCTTCAACACGAATTTCGACGCCAGCACGCAGCTTGGTTTCGGCACCAGCGACGTCGTCGTGCGGCGAATCTGGGTCACCAGCCCGACGCGGCTGCTGGCGAACGTTTCCGTGGTCCAGGGCGCGCCCGGCGTCTTCACCTCCCTGACGCTCACCACCGGGCTTCGTTCCTTCACGCAACCCTTCGGTCTGGCCATCGAACCTGCAAACCCGCGCTTGCCAGTGATCAGTTCGCAACTGACCGACCCCACGACGGGACGCGCCAGCGTTTATCCCGGCGGGTTGGCGGCTCTCAGCGGGGCAAACCTCGGCGGCGCACCGGGAGCCGTCAGGGTGACCTTGGACGATCAGCCGGTGCCGGTGCAATCCGTCGGACCCAACCGGATCGTGTTCCAGATCCCTGGTGCACAACCCGTCGGTCCCGCGATCTTGCGCGTCCAGGTGGGCGAGGAACGCAGCTATCCGGTGATCGTTACGATAGACCCTCCGCCGCCGGCAATCGTCTCGCTGCTCAACTCGAGCGCCGGCAACAGCGGTCGCGCAGCCAGGCCGGGCGATCTGATCACGCTCACCGTGCGCGGGCTCGCAGAACCTGGCACGGCCGTGGCGCCAGCCTCCGTGAAGATCAGTGTGGGGGGAATGGAGCACCAAGCGCTGGCGGTTTTCCCGGCGACCGAACCCGGCTCTTACATGGTCGTCTTCATGCTCGCCCCCGGCGTGCCGTCCGGGCCTTGGGTTGCCATCACGGTCTCGCTGGAGCAGCGAGTTTCCATGCCTTACTACATGCCCATTCAGCCCTGAGCCTCCTCTCGGTGGCCGGGCGTTCAGAATGGGCCAGACGGAGTTCTTGCCCGCCGGCAATGTTTCGAGGCTCGGCTCGCTCACCGCAGATGGCTGGCGACCGGCGCGGCGGGATCAGTCTGCCGGCGGACCGTGTCCCCCCTGCCGGTGGCTGGCCGACCGGGCAAGGGCGGCGGCCAAGGCTTCTTCTCACCGCCGCGCACTCAAGCGCCGGAAGTACTCGGCTACGGCTTCGGCGTACTTCGGCGGGACGCGCCGGTCGGCGACGTTGCGGGCTTGCGTCACCGGCTCGCCGAGCTTTCGCTTCCATTCCAGCTCGAGCCGGTCCAAATCCGCGAGAAATTGCGAGTGGATCCGCTCGAGCAAGGCCGGGTTCCCGGGCGTTCGTCGCGGGTCGTACCGCGCGTATTCGCGAAGGATTTCCTCCAGCGCCTGCGCTTGCTCCGGCATGTCGCGAAGGCTTCCACGCAGCTCCGCCAGATCGCGCAAGGCCTGCTGCCAGGCCCGGACCAAGCCGGCAGGGTCAGAGGGCGAACTCGCTCGGGGCTCGGCCGGCTGCCAGTCGCCGAAGTTCATCGCCGCGTAGCTGCCCGGAGCCGGACCGCCGCTGCCCTGTCGGCCACCCGCCGGCTCGCCTGCGTGGGGCTGGCTTTCGCCAACGGCTCCGGGCCGTCGGGCTGCACGGTCGCGCTCCTGGGCTCCCTGCTCTGCCGACGAGCGGGAATCTCGCCCCGCCCCGGCGAGGCGTTGGCGCGCGCGGGCGAGGGCCTCGAGTGCGCGCTGGAGGTTCTCGCCGGGAGGGGCCGCGCGGTCGAGCGCCGCCCGGGCTTCGCGGAGCTGGTCGCGGAGCTGTTCCAGCGCCGCCGTCACCGGCGCTTCCCGCATCACCGCTGCCGCACCCCAACCGCGGCGGATCAGCTCGGCGTTGTACCGCATCCGGGTAGCGAGCTCCATCCGCTGCAAGTCCCCCAAGGCCTCGCGCAGCCGGGACGCAGCGGCGCGCTGGCCGCCGGCCATCGCCCGCAGGCTTTGCTCGAGCTCGCGCTGCAAGGCTTCCAGCTCGGCGGCCATCTGCTGCTTTTCCTCTGCCATGCGTGCGGCCTCTTCCCAACTGCCCCTGGCCTCGCGGCTGCCGAATCGCTGGCGCAATCGCTCGGCGAATTCGCGCTGCCGGGCAGCCAACTGCTCGCTGCGCCGCGTCAGCTCGGTCACACGCTCGTCCATCTGCTCGCGTTCCAGACCGCCGAGCAATTCCCGGGCCTGCCGCAGGCGTTCGGCCGCTTCCTGCTGGCCCCCGGGGCGTCCCATCTCGCGTGCGGCCTGTGCAAGCCGTTCCAGGGCTTGTTCGACGCGCTGGTCCACGCCGCTGCGTCCTGTCTGGCCGGGCCGGGCCTGGCGGGACGCGGCTTCGCCGCGTGCCTGGGGCTCGGTCGCGCCGCCCGTTGCGCCTCCGCGCGCCAGACGTTCCATCTCGCGCTGCAACTGGAGAGCTTCGCGCCGCAGCATCTCCTGCTGCCAGCGCTGCTCGATGGAGGGCCGCGGCCCCTGCCGCGCCGCCAACTCCTGCTGGCGGCGCGCCAGTTCTTCGAGCCTGCGCAGCGCCTCCTCGAACTGCCGTTCCTGCAGCGTACGCGCCCTTGCCCGCGTCCCGGTCTCGTACTGGTTCTTTTCCGTATCCAGCTCCAGCTCGAACAGGCTTTCCAGTTCGCGACCCGCACCGCTCCTTGCGCCGCCCCGGCCCGCGCCCCGATTCCCGAAGGCCACTTGGATCTGTCGGAAGGTGGCTTCCGCCCTCAGCAGGTGTTGCAACGCCTGCTGCTCAGGCCCGAGGGCCTGCTCCCAGCGCGCCGCTGCCAGCTCGCGGCTGGCGGCTTCCATTGCGCTGGCGGCCTTCTCCATGTTGGCGGCAAAGCTCTCGAACTCCTCGTTGGCGCGCGAAAGCTCACGGCTTTGCATCCGGCGGGCGAGCGAGCGAGCCTGATCGCGCAGGCGAGCCTGCACGTCCGCGAGGAACCTGGCGGTTTCGCGGTCCTGGCTGCGGGCTCGAATCTGGTTCCAGGTAGCGGCGATGATCTCCTTCTGCCGCTCGGAAATGCGAGCCTGATCCTGCTCGCCCCCTTCGCCTTCGGTGCCAGCCATGGTCTGAGCCTGTGAGTACTCGCGCTCGAAAGGCTGTGCTTCGAGGAAGTAGATATCGGTCTGCGCGGCGTGTCTGGCGTCCCGCGCCGTGGCGTACAGGCCGACCACGTCGCCCGGCGCGAGCCCGAAATCCTCCAGGTACAGCGTGGCCGTACCCTCGGCCTGACGAACCCCCTCGCGCTCGAGCAGTGCGATCCTGCGTTCCGGCCCGCCGTTGACGCGGTAGTGGAGCGCAAGGTCCTTCAGACCGAATTCATCGGACGCCTCGACCACGACGGTCACCTCCTCGATCGGGCTGACGCCCAGGTCCCGCCCGGGCCGGCGGATGCGCACGGTGGGCGGCTCGTCCCGCTCGACCAGGATCAAGTAGTCTTCGCTCAGCCGCACCGTCTGGTCCCGGTCCCGGGTTGCGATGAAATAACGCCCGTCGCTGCGCAGCGCAATCCGTGCGCGCCGCCAGTTGCCGCCGACCGGCTCGAGCGGGAGGCTGCGGCCGTCCTCCAATTCGACGAAGCCGTTTTCCAGCGGCCGATCCGTTTCGACTGCGATTTCGGCTTCGGTGCCCTCGACCGCGCGCAAGTCACCGCCTGGGTCCTCGACCGCGGGCGCCAGTCCCGTCCATGACGGGTAGCGATACGTCACGCGCAGCCGCTGGATGCGGGGCAGGTCCACGACGCGCAGCCTGTGCGTGCGCGAGCGGATGCGGCCCGCGCTCACGAAGTAGTCCAGGCTGCGCGGAATGCCGGCCAGAAGGAACTCGAAGCCGGGAGCGGCGTTTCGTGGCCGCATTGGCGCCTCCTCCCAGCGCGCCGTACCTTCGTAACGCACGGCGAGTCGGACTTCCGCAGCTTCGAAGCCGACCAGTTGCGCCGTGATCCACTGGTCGCCGCCGCGGCGGACCGCAGCATCGCCGGGCGCCACCAGAATGGTATAGTAGGGGGCCGGTGCCGCCTGGTCGGGCCCGCCCCACAGCAACCTTGCGCCGTAGCCGAGAAATCCCGGCCCCGCAACCGCGAGCCAGATCAATCCGCCCAGCGCCGCCCCCGCAGCCGAGACGTAGCCCGCAAGGCGCGAGCCGGCGCGCACCGGTTCCGGGTTCTGGCGGGCGCGTTCGAGTGTGTCTTCGGCGAGCAGTTCGAGAAACGGGTCGGCGGCGGGCGCTTCCTTCTGACGCTCGGCGATCGTCACCAAGCGCTGCTCGAACCCGGGAACGGCGCGCTCGGCCCGTTCGGCCGCGCGGACCCGGTTCAGCCGGATGAGCGGTTTCACCAGCAGGAACGCCGCCGCCAGCGCCAGCACGAAATAAAGCAGCCACCGCGCGGCCGCCACGCTGGCCGCAGAGAAGGTCAGAAGACGCACGGCCAGGACAGCCACGAGCGTCCCGCCCAATGCCAGCAGCGCCAGCGCCGCAAGGCCGCGCCACAGCGCCAGTCGCAGCAAACGCAGCTCGACGCCGCGAAGGTACCGGTTCAATTCCTGCAGTGCGTTCATGCCGTCCCACCCAGCCGGGTCAAATACCTCCCGGCCAACAGAGATTCCGCCAACGCCGCAACCAGCGCCAACGCCAGCAGCGGCTGCCACAACTCGCGGCGCGCAGGCCCGATCCCGAGAATCTCTGCGCGCCCATCCCCTCCCTCGCCACCGCGCCACCACGTAACCATCTCCGCCGGCGCCACACTCAGGTCCGACTCGCGAGGATCGGGGTTGGCCGCAACCGTCAGCGTCCGTCCCCCAGCGCGCCGGATCTCGTAGTAACCCGCGCGCCCCAGCGGGAAACTCCGACCCGATGCCGCCTCCTCGAGCGACAACAGGCGGTCGCCCCCCGGCCCGATCACCTCGGCGGCCATTCCCCGCGTACCGCGAGCAGCCGCCGAAAGCGATGCGCCCACGGTGAGGCTGCCGGGCGTCTCATCCAAGCCGCCCAGATACGCGGCGACACGCTCGACGAAGGGAACGAAGACCGCATGCAGCGGCAGGTCGTTGGCGAGATTGTCGAACGCCGAAGCGAAGACCAGGAGCCGGCCCGCGCCCGCAGTTTCCTCCCATAACAGAGGCACACCGTCGGAGAGGCGCGCCAGCACGCGACCCGCGCCCGTCTCGGTCTGGATCACGCGATAGAACCTGACGCCTTCCCACAGCCCCTGCTCGGCGAGGCAGGGATGCGCACGATCCATGTCGGCCACCGTCCGGTAGGACTCGTGCCCGTCGGCGTTCGCAGCCACGCGTCCCGCCGGCCAGCCGGCCTGGCCTCGCGCCGCAACGGCAGAGCCGAGCGCCACCAACACGCCGCCCCCCGATTCCACGTAATGGCGGAGGGCGCGCGCGAATTCCTCCGGCACGGACCCCACGTCGGAAAGAACCACAAAGGCATATTGCGCCAGTCTGCGTCCCGGCGCTTCCTCCGCGGTAGCCGATTCCAGGCGGAAAGCCCCCAACCCGGAAGCTTCCAGCGCGGTGCGGAAATACAGAAGCGACCGCCGGTCGCGGGCCTCGTGCAGGAACAATGCCTGTCTCGGATCCCGTCGCTCGAACGCGAACAGGCGTCGGTCGTCCTCGGAGAATCCGTCGGGCGGCTCCAAGCGAACCTCCCCACGGTGGGCTCCGTGGGAGGGTTCCGGCAGCAGGAACTCGACTGTCGTGCGGCCGCCAGCGGGCAGCTCGATCTCGCGGCTGCCAACCAGCCGGCCGTCCAGGATGACGTGCAGCCGTTTCCGCGCCGGCTGGCTGGAGAAACTGGCGACAGTGGCCTGCACGCGCACCCCCTGAGACGCGTAGACCGCCGAGGGGACATCCACCGCCTCCACAGTCCAGTTGTCCAGGTTCTCCCGCACCACCGGGTGCAGCTCCAGCCTCACGCTGGAAGGCAGCTCGAGGTCGCGGAAGCTCGCTGGCATCGCACTTTTTTGCAGGTCCGTGAAGACATGGGCCTGGACGGGGCCGCGTTCGGATTCCGCGATGAGACGCAGGGCGCGGGCTAGCTCCGCGAAGCAGTTGCGTCCTTCGCCCGCTTGGAGCGCGGCGATCGCCGCCCTGGCCGGCTCGCGCTCGCGGGAGGGCCGGCTGAGCTCCCGCACCGTCGAGGAAAAGGCGATCACCTGCACGCGCTCGCCGGCCGCCGTCCGCTCGAGCACGCCCAGGGCGGCCTTTCGCGCCCGCGCCATACGGTCGCCCTGCTTCATGCTGAAGGAATCGTCCAGTGCGAGCACGACGAGCCGGTCTGCGGCGGCGGCCGCGGCTGTCTGGCGATAGGGGCGCGCGAAGGCCAGCGCCAGCGCGGCCAGGACCAGACAGCGCAGCGCCAGCAAGAGCAGGTAGCGCAGACGGCGCTGGCGGACCGAGCTTTCCTGGCGCGGCTCGAACAGCATCAGCGAGGCGAACTCGCGCGGCGGGGCCTGACGGCGGCGCAGGAGGTGAAGCCAGACCGGCAGCGCCAGTGCGAGCAGCCCGGCCA
Source organism: Bryobacteraceae bacterium (assembly GCA_025062235.1). GTDB lineage: Bacteria > Acidobacteriota > Terriglobia > Bryobacterales > Bryobacteraceae > DTHT01. The sequence goes on along the minus strand of JANXAE010000043.1, from coordinate 7,903 downwards.
GGAACCACGGCGCCAGCAGGCCCACTTACATCCTCCCTTCGCGCACGCTCAAGTATTCGCGCAGAGCCGCATCCAGCGGCCGGGCGGTCTCGATGAGAAAGTAATCCATCCCCGCCTCGGTCGCGCGGCCGCACAGCTCGGCGACATGAGCTTCGATCCGCGAGCGATACTCGCGGCGGGCGTATTCGGGCGCGACCTCCATCCGCTGGCCGGTCTCCGCATCCACCAGCAGCACCGGCTGCGCGAACTCCGGGCGCAACTCTTCCGGATCGAGAACATGGAACAGCACGAGCTCGCTGCCCCGGAAACGCACGGGCGCCATCGTGCGCACGATCTCGGCCGCCGGCGCGTAGAAGTCCGAGATCACGACCACGATTCCGCGCCGGCGCAGGTGATCCAGCAGGTGCAGGAAGGGGCGCGCGTAATCGGTCCGCCGGCCTGCGGCCGCTCGCTCCAGCGCGTGCAACAGACGCGAAAGCTGGCCGTGGCGCGAGGACGGCGCCACCACGTCGCGCACTTCGTCATCGAAGACGATCAGGCCGGCGGCGTCGCGCTGGCGGGTCGCCAGATAGAAGAGGGAGGCGGCGAGGTAACGGGCATAGTCGAGCTTGTTGACGCGGTGCGAGCCGAAGCCCATCGAAGCGCTGGCGTCCAGCAACACGGTCAGCGCGGTGTTCGTCTCGCCCCTGTAGCGCTTGAGGTAACAGCGTTCCGTGCGCGCGAAGACGTTCCAATCCACGTAGCGCAGATCGTCGCCCGGCGTGTAGGCGCGGTACTCGGCGAACTCCTGGCTGAAGCCGAAATCGGGCGAGCGGTGCAGGCCGGCGATGAACCCTTCGACCACGGTCTTGGCCACCAGGTCGAGCCCCGAGATGGTCGCCAGCACCGCCGGATCCAGGAATCGCGCGAGCATGTCCCCTCAGGCCGAAGGCGCGGGCCGCACCTCGAGCAATCGTTTCAGGATATCGTCCGCGCGGAGCCGGTCCGACTCCGCGTGGAAGTTCAGCAGGATGCGATGGCGCAGCACCGGGATGGCGAGCGCCCGGATGTCCTCGTAGCTGACGTGGTAGCGGTGGCGCATCAGCGCGCGCGCCTTGGCTGCCAGCACCAGGAACTGCGCCCCACGGACGCTGGCCCCGTAGTTGACGTACTTGCGGATGAAATCGGGGGCCTGCGGGTCGCCCGGCCGCGTGGCCCGCACCAGCTCGACGGCGTAACGGGCTACCGAAGTTGCGATGGGCACCATGCGCACCAGTCGCTGGAACTCGAGAATCTCCTCGGCGTTGGTGACCGGCTCCACCTGGGCCGTGTGCGTGGTGGTGGTCAGATCAATGACCTCCATCTCCTCGTCGGCGCTGAGATAATCGAGCACGGTGTTGAAGAGAAAGCGGTCCAGCTGCGCCTCGGGCAACGGATAGGTTCCCTCCAGTTCGATGGGGTTTTGCGTGGCCAGCACGAAAAAGGGCGCGGGCAGCTTGTAGTGCTGGCCGCGGACCGTGCAGGAGAGCTCCTGCATGGCTTCCAGCAGCGCCGACTGCGTCTTCGGGGGGGTGCGGTTGATCTCGTCGGCCAGCAGCACGTTGGCGAAAATCGGCCCGGGCACGAACGTCCAAGTCCTCCGCCCTGTCGCGGGATCCTCCTCGATGATGTCCGTGCCCGTGATGTCGGAAGGCATCAAGTCGGGCGTGAACTGGATGCGCTTGAAGGCCAGCCCCAGCGTTTGCGCGATCGTGCGCACCAACAGGGTCTTGGCCGTCCCGGGCAGGCCGGTGATCAGACAATGGCCGCCCACGAAAAGCGCGATCAGGACCTGCTCGAGAACCTCGCCCTGCCCGACGATCACACGCCGCACCTGGCGCACGATGTCGTCGTGCACCTGCTGGAACCGTTCGATCCTCTTTCTCAACTCGGCCGCTTCGATGGGTATCGCGGTCGCCATCCCTCCTCCCGTGGCAGGTTTTCTCACCGATTCAGCTCCAGCAGGAGCTTCTGCGCCGGGCGGAAGCCGGGCGCAGTTTCCAACGCCGCGAGCACATGCTCTTTCGCCTCTGCGATGCGCCCGGCTGCGTGGCAGGCTCGTGCCAGCGCGTAGTGCGCGGCCGCCGCGTCGGCCGGACCCAGGGCCAGCAAGACGCGAAACTCGCGGATCGCCTCTTCGACCTGCCCCTGCTCGAGCAGGAGTTCCCCCAGCCTGCGGTGCACCTCTTCGTTTAAGGGATCCACGTAGAGCCACCGCCGCAAAGCGCCGATCGCCTCCGCCGCCCGTCCCGCCTCCTGTTCGAGCAACGCCAGTTGGCGAAGCAAGCTCGGATCCCGCCCGCCCGCTCGCGCGTACCGCTCGAGCTCGCCCCGCGCCGCTGCCTTGTCACCCAACGCCAAGTGGGCGGTCGCGAGCAACTCGTAGGCGCTGCCCGCCTCGACGTATTCCGGATAAAGGTCGCGCACCGCCGGACCCTCGCGAACCACCTCCAGATGTCGCCCGGCTCGCGCCGCCTCGGTCAGTCGCTTCATCCCCTCGCGCCAGGCCGCGAAGCCATCCAACCGGGCGCGCAGGCTCTGCTCGAGCCAGGACAGGAAACGTGCGTCCAGCTCCTCGGGCGCCAGGCCCAGCGTCTGCCGGATCGCCTGCGGCGTCTGCTGGCGCGCGCCGAACGCATCGAGCATGCGCAACAAGGTCTGAAAGCCCCACTCGCGCGCCATGAACTCGCAGAGCTTGCCGGCCTGGTAGTAGGAGACCGCCACCTGGCCCGGATACGACGGTCGCACGAAACCGCGGTCCAGAGCCGCCACAGGCAAGAGTTTCCTTTCGCGGACGGCCACGAGGATCTCGGGGGTCAACCGCTCGCCCCATTCCGGAGAGGCTTGCGATTCCTCCCACACCGCCAGGCCTTCGACGAACCAGCGCGGCGCGCGGTTGTTCACCCGGGCCAGCACGATCACGTGGTTCAGCTCGTGCCACAGCGTCGAGACCCAGTGGAAACTGCCGGGTTTGCGCGCCGAGGGGCTGTCCATGGCCACCGCGCGCTCGAAGGTCACACCCAGCGCCCCCAGGCCAGGCATTCCGAGCGTGCGCACGGCGAAGTCCTCATGATCGGGATAGAGCTCGATGCGCACCGGGCCATCCAGGCGAACGCGATACTTGCTCTGGAACGCCGCCAGCGCGCGCATGGCCTCCTCCCTGGCGTAGGGCTCGAGCACGGCCGCCTCCTTGCGGTGCAGCTTGAGCACCAGATGCGCGTCCTGGCGAATAACGAAATGCTTCGCGCCGTCCAGCAGGCGCAGCGCATTCACGGTCGGCGCGTCCCGGTGCCCCTCATCGTAGGCCCGCTCGAGCTCGCGCCGCGCCTCCTCGTCGCGGCCCAAGCGCATCAGGTTGATGCCCAGCTCACTGCGCACGCCGGAAAGCGAGGGGTCCAGTTCGAGCGCCTTGCGGTAGAGCTGGACAGCGTCCCCGTAGCGGCGATTGAGCACCAGAAAGCGCGCGCCCTCGGAGTAGAGGCGTCCGTAGCGGGGATGGATGCGCAGCGCGCGCTCGACCCAGAGCGAGGGCTCGCGATCGGCGATCCAATCAGCGGCCGCCAGTACGGCCATTGCGTCCAGGGCTTCCTGCCATAGTCCGAGGGCCTCGACGGCTTCAGCGCGCGCGCGTTCCGCATCCCCGTCCTCGAGCGCCATCCGCGCCAGCAGGACACGGGCCTCGATGCATCCGGGGTCCGCCTCGAGCGCCCGGCGGGCGAGTTCCACCGCCCTCTGCTCGAAGCCGTGCGCCGCCACCAACGCCATGCCCAAAAGCGCGCCCGCATGGTCGGCGCGGATCTGGAGCGCCTCCTGGAACAGCTCGGCCGCCTCCGCCGGGTTGAAACGCTCGAGCAGCAGGCGTCCCCAGCGAACCTTGCGATCCGGATCCCGCGGCCGCTCGGCCACGGCGCGGCGGAACTCCTCGTTGGCCTCGCGGTAGCGTCGCAAGCCCCACCATCCCTCGGCCCGCGCCCAGGCGTCCTTGGCGGAAGTCAGGCGAGCAAAGCAATTCTCTGCCTGAATGTTTTGGCCGCGGTGCGCCAGCGCCAGGCACCCGGCGGCCGGTCCGGCCTCTGCGAAAGGACGCGCCAGCGCCAGCAACAGGAAAGCCGCCGTCATTTCTCCAGCTCCTCGTTGACGCGGGCCAGCTCGACCAGCAGGGCCGTGAGCCGCTTGCGGTACTCGGCACCGTCCATGGCCGCCTTGCGGTATTTGAGCAGGTCAATTTCCTGCTCCAGTGCCTCCTTGCGCGCCAGTAAGGCGCGGCGGGCCGGATCGCGCGCCGCAGCCTGCGCCTGGGCCGAGCGCAGCAAGACGAAGGCAGCGGCCAGGCGACCCGAACCGCCGGCCGGATCCGGCGATCGCACGCCCGCGCCCTGGCCGGTGTCTTCGAGCAGCGGGTGCTCCGTCGCCAGCCTCTTCTGCGATTCGTAGAACCGCGCAGTCTTCTGGCTGGCGTAGCGGAAGGCCTCGAGCGCCGTCAAGGCGTCGTTCTTGTCGGCGTCGGCGGCGGCATCGCGCAGGGCCTCGATCCAGTAGCGCGCAAAGACCGTGGCGTTCTTCTCCATGCCGCTCTTGGTCGCCGTGATGACGATGCGCCCCGGCTTGCGCAAGGGCTCGAGCGAAGCGCCGGAGGCGCTGGTTGTATTGACGACGAGCTGGCGCGTTGCGGTTATGGCGGCGAGCAAGGCGGCCAGATCATCCCCGCTCAGGTCCGGGCCCGGGATGTTGAACTTGTACTGCTGGCCGTCGAAACTGCCGTGCCCGACGAGCAGGAGGACGAAACTGTCTTCGGGCCGTATGCGGCGGCTGAGCTCGCCGAGCAGGGAGCGGATGGCCACCGCGGTAGCCTCGCGTCCGCTGAGGACGCTCACGTGGGCGTCTGCGCTGGCCCGACCGATCTTTTCCGCCTCGCGCACCCAGGCGGCGAAGCGTTGCTCGTACTCCGGCTCTCCGCCCAGCCCAGCCAGGAGCACCCAATAGGTCGCCGCCCCCATGGGCCAGGCGGCGAGCAGCGCCGCGCCGAGCCGCACGAGCGTTCTCATACCACACCCCACTTGCGGCGCAGCAACCATTCTGTGGAGCGCAACGCCAGCGCCAGCAGGAACAGCGCTGGCATGTCCCAGAGCTCGCGCGTCTCCCGGACGCTCAAGCCCGCCTCCGAATACGCGATCTCGCGGGGCAACCGGGAAGTCTCCTCCGGCCGCCAGTACCGGCCGCCGGTGGCTTCGGCCAGCCGCTCGAGCTGCTCGCGGTCCTGCAAACTGCGGAAGTCCTCGGCCACGCCATCCTCGCGGCGGAACAGCACGAGGTCCTGCCCCAACTCGCGGTCCCCGCGGCGCGCCTGGATTTCCGCCGAATAAGCCCCCGCCTGCGCGGCGGTCCACTCGGCCTCGTAGACGCCGGACTCCCCCGGACGCGGACGGAGCTCGATGGTTTCGGCCGATCCCCCGGGTCCGTTGAGGCGCGCCTCGACGCGGGCGTCGGCCACCGGCTGGAAGGCCTGGTCGCGGACTTCGGCGCGGAGCAGCACGCGCGACTCGTCCATCAGCACGGGATGCGGCGTGGACCCGCTGACCGGGCCGGGCGCGCCCGAGACCAGCCAGCGCAGCAGTTGCTGCCAGAACGTTTCGTGCGTCGTGTCCGACAGCGGCTGGAGCATCTGCCAGCGCCAGCTTCCGCCCGTGGCGAAGACCGCCGAGCGCCCGCGACCGTAGTTCTGCGTAACGAGCAGAGGCAGCGCACGCCCCTCGGGTGTTTCCAGCGTAGCCAGCACCAGCGCCCCGGGCTTGGGCTCGCCGACCTCCTGGTAGTCAGCCAGCGCGGGCAGGTTCCGCCAGCGTTCGACGTTGGCCGACTCCGGCTCCACGAGCTGGCAAATCAGGTTCGCGGCGCCCGCCGGGGTGAGGGCCACGCGCGCGCGCTCGCGGTGGAAGGTTCCCTTGCGCGCGGGCAGCGTCACGGGCAGCAACTCGGCCACGGGCGAGCGATTCCAGCCGGTTTCCGAAAGCGCCCTGCGACCGCCCAGAAAGAGCACGCCTCCTCCCCGCCGGTCGGCGAAGTCATGGATGAGCTGGCGTTGCGCGGGCGTGAAGTAGTCCGCCTCCACGCTGCCGACCACCAGGCCCTGGAAGCCGAACAGCTCTTCCGCCCGCGCAGGGAAGCCGTGTTCGAGCTCCTTCGGATCGCTGACTCCCTGCCTGTAGAGCTTGTTTTCCGTGGTGCGCAAGAGCGTGACCAGCTCGAGAGCCGGATCTTCGAGGGCCGCGCGCCGGATGAATTTGAACTCCCAGCGCGGCTCGCCTTCCACGTAGAGGATGCGAGGCCTGGCCTCCTCGACGTGCAGCAGGCGGATCTGCGCGTTGTTGCGGGCGTTCTCTTCCCCATCCAGCACGGAGGCCGAAAAGCGAAGGCGCCGCGGGCCGGGATCGCCTGAAGAAAACATCAAAGTCTCGATTTGTTCAGGCGAGGAAAGTACGATCTCGCGCCAGGCCAACACCCGGTCCTCCTGTTCGACCGCGATTCGGACCCGCGCGCGGGACAGGCCGCTCTGCCGGAGGCGGACCAGGGCCGCCACCCGGGAGCCGCGCAGTACCCGTGCAGGCATCTCCACCCCGGCCAGCTCCAGGTCGCGCGCGTAGCGTTCCCGCCCGAAACCGATGGCGTGCACGGGCAACTGCCGGGAGCGCAGCTCTTCGACCACCTCATGAGGAACGCCGCCGCGCGTGTCGGCGCCGTCGCTGAGCAGGACAATCGCGCCCACCGGCGAAGCCGCAGCTTCGGCCGCCACTGCGCGCAAAGCCTCGCCGAGATGCGTCGCCTGCGCCGCGCCCGTCGCTTGCGCTGGCGTTTCGATCCGATCGAGCGAGCTGCCGAACGCGTACAGGCGGACGTGGAAACGGGAGCGCAAGGCTTCGAGCAGATGGTTTTCGAGCAGCCGCCGGGCGCGCTCCAGCCGGGTACCGCCCTCCTCGGGCACGGTCATGCTGCGGGAGTCGTCCACCAGCACCGCGATGATGTTCTGCCCCGGCTTCAGGGCCGCCACGCTGAGGGCGGGCTGCCAGAGCATGACCAGTAGCAAAGCGAGAAAGGCGGCTTGCAGGGCCCACAGCGCGAGTCGCCGCCGAGGCCCTGCCCGGACGTGCGGCGCAGCCGGGCGCCGCAGGCCGAGGGCCAGCAACACGGCCGCGACCAGGAGCCCGGCGAAAAGCCAGCGCACAGGGTGGGGAGACAGCCACACCAGTTCGCCCTTGGAGAAGGCGGCCGGGGGGTACTTGAACAGCCACTCGAACATCCGGCCCTCAGTGGGTCATCGCGTAAATGATGTAGTTGATGCCCGTCCGGTAGGCCAGCGAGGCGTAGTGCTCGGGATAGCGCGGGTGATCGGCCCACTCCCAGGCATCGCCCAGATCCATGTTGTGGCAGATGGCCACCATGATGCGCCCCTTGTCGTCATAGACGGCGCGCCAGCGGGGTTCGATGCCGTCTTTTTCGTAAATTCGTCCGCTGTACCAATATTGGATGCCCGGCACCTGGAAACGCTCGTCCAAGTCGTAGAGCACGTGAAAGATGGCATCCTTGTCGTCTATGTCCACGACGGGGCGGTCCGGAAAGATACGGCTCAGGGAGGCCATGAAATTCTCCCACTCCCAGGTGCCGTGGAAATCGTCCACCATCAGGAAGCCTCCGCGCAGCAGGTATTCGCGCAGGCGCTGGCATTGCGCGTCGGTCAAGTCCCAATGCCCGACTTCGACCGCGTAGATCCAGGGCCAGTTGTAGATCTCATCCGAGTCGAGATCCACTACCTGCTCGACCGAACGGACGTGGATGCGGGTGAGCCGGCGCACACCCTGCACGAACTGACGGTCGGCCTTCCAGTAATCGG
>JANXAE010000042.1 GCA_025062235.1 Bryobacteraceae bacterium | reverse complement strand
TACGCAAGCTTCAACCGTTACTACTTCTCGCAGGTTGACAAGCAGGCCGTCATCATTGACGAGCGCTTCAACGGCGGCGGCATGGCGGCCGACTACATCATGGATTATCTCCGCCGGCCCCTGATGAATTACTGGACCACGCGTTACGGCGAGATCTTCACGACCCCGCTGGCCGCCATCTTCGGTCCCAAGGTGATGATCATCAACGAGTACGCCGGCTCGGGCGGCGACGCCATCGCCTGGTACTTCCGCAAGGCCAGGTTGGGGCCGCTCATCGGCAAGCGCACTTGGGGTGGGCTGGTCGGCGTCTTCGGCTTCCCCGTCCTCATGGATGGCGGAATGGTCACCGCTCCCAACCTGGCGTTCTTCAACACCGAAGGCGACTGGGAGGTAGAAAACCGCGGCGTGCCGCCCGATATCGAAGTCGAGCTCGATCCGGCGGCCTGGCGGCAGGGGCGCGACACGCAACTGGAGAAAGCCGTCGAAGTCGTGCTGGAGGCGCTCAGGAAGAATCCGCCCCCGGTACCGAAGAAGCCGCCTTATCCCAACTACCACAGGCCGGCGCGCTGAGAGACTGCACCGCCGCAGGCCGGTTGCGGTAACCTGATCGCCAGCGGGCCAGTGCACGCCCGCGGGGGAATCCATGCTGCTCGACTGTCTGCGACGCTCCAACCGCCGCGAACTTTTCCGGGCCGGCGGCCTGCTCGCCACGGTGGGCCTTGCGCGCGGCAGCAGCCGTGCCACCCAGGCGACCCATGACCTGCGAAACAACATCTACACCGCCATCGGCGTGCGTCCCCTGATCAATTGCAAGGGGACTTTCACCATCATCAGCGGTTCGCTCATGCTCCCCGAAGTCAAGCGCGCCATGGACGAGGCCTCGCGCTTCTATGTCCATTTGGACGAGCTCATGGAAGCGGTGGGCAAGCGTCTGGCCGATCTGACGGGCGCCGAATGGGGCATCGTCACGGCAGGGGCGGCGGCTGCCCTGACGCAGGCCACCGCCGCTTGCATCGCGGGCGGCGATCCGGAGAAGATCCAGCGCCTGCCCGACCCGCGTCTGAAGAACGAGGTCATCGCGCCGCGCTACTCGCGCAACGTCTACGATCAGGCCATCCGCATGCTGGGCGTCCGCATCGTCGAGGTGGCCAGCAAGGAGGAGCTGGCGGCGGCCATCAATCCGCGCACCGCGCTGATCATGGTCCTGGCCTGTCCGGAAGACCGGGGACCGTTGGGACTCGAGGTGATCGCAGAGGTCGCGCGACCGCGGGGTGTGCCCATCTTGGTGGACGCCGCCGCCGAACGCCTCACCATCCCCAACGTGCATCTGAAGCGGGGCGCCACCATGGTGGCCTACAGCGGAGGCAAGTGCCTGCGAGGCCCGCAGTGCGCCGGGCTGCTGCTCGGGCCGAAGAACCTGCTCCAGGCCGCCTTCCTCAACAGCGCCCCTCATCATTCCTTCGGCCGTCCGATGAAGGTCGGCAAGGAAGAGATCATGGGAATGCTGGCTGCGGTCGAAGCCTGGCTGAAGCGCGATCACAAGGCCGAGTGGGAGCAGTGGGAGTCCTGGCTCGACCGCATTGCCGAGCGCGTCCGCAAGGTCGAGGGAGTTCAAACGGAGGTGCTCTACCCGGAAAGCCTTTCCAATCACGCGCCCCGGCTGCGCATCGCCTGGGACGGGGCGCGGCTGGGCATCTGGGGACAAGCGGTCGAGAAGCTGCTGCTCGATGGCGATCCGCGCATCGTGCTGGCTGGCTCGACCGGGACGGCGCGGGATCCTTCCCGGAGCTCGGTGACGATCATGCCCTACATGATGTCGCCGGGCGAGGATGAGATCGTCGCCGAGCGGCTCTACGCGGTGCTTTCGCGCCCGCCCAAACTGGAAGGTCCCCCGCGTTCGCCGGATCCGCCCGCACGGATCGCCGGGCAGTGGGACGCGCGCCTGGAGTTCGTCTACGGCAGCGCCGGACACAGCTTCGTTTTCGAGCAGGAGGGGAGCGAGCTGGTGGGCACGCACCGCACGGAAACGCTGGTTTCGGACCTGCGCGGCTGGGTGGAAGGAGACCGTGTCTGGTTCCGCAGCTCGCACCCCTTCGAGGGCGCCCGGATCGTCTACGAGTTCGAAGGTCGCGTCACCGCCGAAGGCATGGAAGGAGAAGCCAGCCTGGACGAATACGGCACGGCCCGCTGGAAGGCGGTTCGGCACCGCTACCGCTTGCCCGGCGGGGCGGTCCGCCCCGTCAAGAACAATTAGGGTTATCTTTGTTCCCGCTGCGGCCGGCCCACAGGCAGGATGTACAGCGGCGCTTCGTCCTCGGCCATGCCGGTCACCCGCTTGACCTCGGGATCGCGAAAAGCCCCCACCGGGACGCTTCCCAAGCCGAGCGCCACCGCCTGAAGGCAGAGGTTCTGGCCTGCGTGCCCGACCTCGATGTGGACGTAGCGAGGCGCCCGGTCGCCGTAACGCTTCGCCGTCCGCTCGTAAACTCCCGCGATGACGAACACTGCGGGAGCCTGCGCGACGAACTGTTGTCCCAGGGCCGCTTCGGCCAGTGCCGCCCTGCGGTCCTCATGGGCCAGCCGCACCAACCCGTGCCCCTCCGGGCGATACTTGTAGACGCCAGGAGGCAGGCCCTCGACCTTGCCGGCCAGCAGGTAGAGCTCAAGCGGGTACAGCGCGCCTGCGGAGGGAGCAGTGCGCAGGCGTTGGCCCCCTGTGATCCCCTGCGCCGCCCACAACAACTGCGACACCTCCGCCAGCTTCACCGCCTCATCGCGGAACGAGCGCACCGAGCGCCTGGCAACGAGGCATTTCTCGAGCGACACCTTGCCGTCCTGCACGGGGGGCGGCAACCGGATCTCTTGCCCCTGGGCGCAAGCGGCAGCGACCACTAAGACGGGAACCAACCAAGCCGACCGTTCTTTCATGATGCCGATCTCCTCGCCGGCGATCCGGTAGGCCGGACGCCAGCCAATCCCTCTCTCAAGCTACAAAGGCCCGGCGGCGGAGGCAAGCTTGTGAAACAACCGCGCTAACATTTCAGCGGGAGACGCCATGAGACCGCTGATCGCCATCCTGCTGGCCGCGGACCTCATCGAACTGACCGGACGCATCGAGCCCGCACCTCCCCAGGCTTTCGTCACGTTGAGCGGCGCGGGCATCCCCTTCATGGCCAGCGTGGTAACCGGGCCCGACGGGCGTTTCCGCTTCCGTGGCCTGGCCCCGGGGGCCTACACGCTTAGCGTGCTCGCTCCCGGACGCGGAGAGGTCTGGCGCACGGTCCATCTCCATGGGGGCGCGCCGGGCGGACGAACCAGCCTCGTGGTTCCGTTCGAGCCGCCGCCGGGCACCCTCGCCGAAGGGCACACGGTCGGGCTGGAGACGCTCCGGCTCCCGGGTCGCGCCATCCGTCATTACCGGCGCGCGCTCGACGCGCTCGGCCGCTATGACGCAGAGGCGGCCCGACGGCAACTACTGCGCGCCGTCGAACTGGCGCCACGCTTCTCCGCAGCCTGGAACCAGCTAGGCACGATCGCCTACCAGAGCGGTCGCCGCGAGGAGGCCGAAAAGTACTTCCGCGAAGCGCTCCGCCACGAACCCTCGGCCTACTCTCCCCTGGTCAACCTGGGCGGGGTGCTGGTGAACCTGGGCCGTTACCTGGAGGCGCGGGAAGTCAACCGCGAGGCCGTGCGCCGGCAGCCCGCAGATGCGCTGGCGCGCGTGCAACTGGGCGCGGCCTGCTGGGCGCTCGGGGACTCCGAAGAGGCGATCGTACACTTGCGCGAGGCGATCCGTCTGGATCCCGATCACTTCTCGTCACCGCACCTGCTGCTGGCCGAAGTCTACGCCGCGCGATCCGAGCACGAAGCCGCAGCGGCAGTGCTCGAGGAGTTCCTCTCGCGGCGACCGAACGCTCCCGAAGCGTCGCGCGTGCGCCGGCGAGTGGAGGAACTGAAGCGCGCGCCGCCGGCGCAACCCTGAGAACGGGCCGCAATGGCGCGATCACGGATCCCTGCCCGAAGCGCTACTATGATGGGTGGAGGAATGGCCGAGTGGTTGAAGGCGGCGGTCTTGAAAACCGCTAGGGCCGCAAGGCCCTCGGGGGTTCGAATCCCTCTTCCTCCGCCAGCTGCCCGGCAGGTCGCCGCCCGTCAGCCGGTCCCCGCAAGGCATCTCGCAATCGCTGTGGTATCATGAGTGACTTCGCGAAGCTGGGGGAGGGTGACCGGGGAAGGCGCAAGCCTGCGGTTTCAGGCGGGCTGCTCGGGGCCCCGCTTGCCGCTTGACCCTGATGGCCGGATCACGCACACCCACGATACGTTTCCGCGAACGCGCGGAATTGCTCGATTTCCTGCTGGAAGTTTCCGCCGCCACCTCGGAGACGCTTGACCTTGACCAGTTGATGGCGAACCTGGCGACGATCATCGCCAAGGTCATCCCTTACGAGCTGTTCGCCATCCTGCTGTACAGCGAGCGGCTCGGCGCGCTCCGCATCCGCTATGCCATCGGGCATCGCGAGGAGATCGTACGCAACCTGCTCATCGCGCTGGGCGAGGGCATCACCGGGGCGGCGGCGGCCGCGCGCGAGGCCATTCTGGTGCCCGACGTCCGGCGGGATCCCCGCTACCTGAGCGGTCTCGACGCAGTGCGTTCGGAACTGGCCGCCCCTATGGTGGCGCGCGGAAAGTTGGTGGGCGTCATTGACGTGCAGTCCACGCGGGTGAACGCCTACAGCGAGTACGACCGCGCGCTGCTCAAGCTGATCGCCTCGCGCGTGGCGGTGGCCATTGACAACGCACGCCTTTACCGGCGGGTCGAGCGTCAGAACCGCACGCTGGCCACGCTGGCGCAGTTGGCGCGCGATTTCTCGATCCTCGACCTCGATCAGCTTTTGGAACATATCGCCCAGGCGGTCAAGCGCCTGATCAACTACGACGCTTTCAGCATCCTGCTGTTGGACGAGAGCCGCTGCTCGCTGAGGAGCCGGTTCAGCCTGCGCTACGACGATCGGGTCAAGCTCGATCAGATTCCGCTCGGCGAGGGAGTCACGGGCGCGGCCGCGCTGCGGCGGGAGGCCATCCGCGCCGACGAGACGCTCGGGGACCCGCAGTTCGCTCCTTCCCACCCCGGCATCCGCTCGGAAGTGGCCGTGCCGCTCATCGTGCGCGATCGCGTGATCGGCGTCATGGACCTGGAGAGCGAGCGCCGCGCGCATTTCACCGATGCCCATGTGCGGATGCTGAGCCTGCTGGCGCCGCAGATCGCGATCTCGATCGAGAACGCGCGTCTTTACGAAGAGCTGGCCCTTCGCCAGCGGCAGATGGAGCAGGATCTGGAGGCCGCACGGGAGCTGCAATCCGCGCTGGTCTGGCGCCAGCCGCCCGAAATCGAGGGCCTGGAGGTGGCGGTGGGCTACCGGCCCGCGCGTCAGATCACCGGCGATCTGTGCCACTTCTACCCGCTCGACAGCGGCGAGGCCTTCATTGCGCTGGGTGACGTCAGCGGCAAGGGCGTGGCGGCCGCCCTCTACGGGGCGCTGGTCAACGGGCTCCTGCTCAGCCTGGCTCCCCGCCGGCGCTCTCCCGCAACTTTGATGAAGGCTCTCAATGAAGCGTTGCTGGAGCGGCAAGTCTACGGGCGGTATGTGACGTTGCTGACGTTGCGCTGGCTGCCCTCTCAGCGGCAACTGGTGATCGCCAATGCGGGCGGGATGCCGCCTCTGTTGTGCCGCGAGGGCCAGATCCTCAAGCCTCGCGTCGAGGGCGTTCCGCTGGGCCTGCTTCCCGACGCCCAGCACGAGGAAGTGGTTCTGCACGGGCAGCCAGGGGACCTGCTGCTGCTGTACTCGGACGGAGTACCGGACCAACCCGACGAGCGCGGCGCCGAGTACGGGCGCGAGCGGCTGGTGGGCGTGCTTCGCCGGGTGGCGGATCAGCCTCCCCAAGCCGTGGTCAACGCGGTCTTCTCCGATCTCGATGAGTTCAGCGGCAGCGAGGGTCCGGCGGACGACCAGACGATCGTAGCGGTGCGCTTGCGATGACCATGCAGGGGCCTTTTCGATACCGGAACGGGACGCTTTACTGCGAGCAGGTCGAGCTGGCCGCGATCGCGGCGGGCGCCGGCACTCCCTGTTATGTCTATTCGCGGGCCTCGATCTTGGAGCGTTTCCGCGCGTACGACGAGGCGCTGGCCGGGCTGCCGCACATGATCTGCTACGCGGTAAAGGCCAACTCCAATCAGGCCGTCCTCGCCTTGCTGGCCGGTGCGGGCGCCGGCTTCGACATCGTCTCCGGCGGCGAGCTGTACCGCGTCCTGCGCGCGGGGGCGCCGGCTTGCCGCGTGGTTTTCTCCGGCGTGGGCAAGACGGCGGAAGAGATCGAGTACGCCCTCGCCGAGGGCATCCACAGCTTCAACGCCGAATCCGAGGAAGAGCTGCGACTCATTGATGCCATCGCGGCGAGGCTCGGGGTGCGAGCGCGCGTGGCCCTCCGCGTCAACCCCGACGTGCCTGCCGAGACGCATCCTTACGTCGCCACCGGCCGCCGCGAGCACAAGTTCGGCGTGGAGGTGGCGCGCGCGCCGGAGATCTGGAGGCGCGCGGCCGCCCTGCCCAATCTCGCTCTGGAAGGCTTGAGCTGCCACATCGGTTCGCAGCTATTGGATCCGCAACCGCTGCTCGCCGCTGCCGCCGTCATGCTGGAGCTGGCGCGCACCATCCGCCGCGCGGGATTCTCCGTGCGCACGCTCGATCTGGGCGGAGGACTGGGCGTGGCCTACCGCGCGGAGGAAGCCTCCCCCGATCCGGCGGCTTTCGCGCGCGCCATCCGGGAGCAACTGGCACGCGAGGACCTGTTCCTGATCCTCGAACCCGGCCGCTCGATCGTGGCCCAGGCCGGCGTGCTGCTGACGCGTGTGCTCTATCGCAAGCGCACCGGCTCGAAGGAATTCGTGGTCGTGGACGCAGCCATGAACGACCTGATCCGGCCAGCCCTCTACCAGTCCCATCACGAGATCTGGCCCCTGCGGCAGAGCGCGCGTCCCGAAATCATCGCCGACGTCGTGGGGCCGGTCTGCGAAACGGGCGACTATCTGGCGCGCGACCGTCGCCTGGCGAACGCGCTACCTGGCGACCTGTTGGCCATCGCGACCGCAGGCGCCTACGCCTTCGTGGCTGCCTCGAATTACAACTCGCGGCCCCGGCCGCCCGAGGTGCTGGTCGAAGGCGACCGCTGGCGGATCGTGCGCGCCCGCGAGACCTACGAAGACCTCGTCCGTGGGGAAGCGCCCTGAAACGTGGCGCGACAGCCTCGCCCAGGCTCACCCGGGGACGTCTCAGTGCCGGCCCTGGACCTGCCGGTGGCTCCTGCGCCAACGCAGGGGCGACAGGAGCGATCACGACCCAACCTCGCATGCCCGGTTCCCACTGTGACGGAGCGGTCGGGCCCGGACTCGGATGGGGACGATGCGTTCCGCGAGCGGTACGCGCTGGGCGAACGAACCTCTGGGTTCCCGAGCTAGCCGAAACTCCGCAGGGCGCAAACCCGAGGCCACACCTCCGGGCGCTCGGCGGAACGGGCAGAATCGCTCGATCCGGAGAGCGGGGGCGTCATGCTCGCCGAGCCCCGGGTCGGATTCCGACAGCTTGGATCGCGGGGCGGCTCGAAGCGCTCTGGGCGTATTGCTCGGGAGCCGGCCTTGCTCCGGGCAGCGCCAGGAGCCGGGCAGGACCGGCTGGATGGCGTGGAAATCCGCCGCTGGGCCGACCCGCGGTGGACAGACAGACCCCGACCTTCGGCCGCGGACCTCCGACGCCCGGATTTTCCCGCCACGGCCGGCTGGAACGCCTGTGCGCGCACGAGCGCGCACGTCGAGGAGGGCGGGCGGCGGTACAATCGGCGCATGAGGCTTTGGATAGGGCTGTTGGCCTGTGCCGCGGCGGTGGCAGCGCAGGCGCCGAAGGGCTGGGTCAAAGGGAAAGGCTACGGCTGGATCTGGGGACCGCAGGACGAAGTGGGCGCGCTCAACGCCATTCGAGGCCCTGATTGGGTGCGCCGGGCTCTCGCTGAAGTCAAGCTGGGGCGCGTCTACGATCTGGGCGTGCGGGTGGACCGCCGCTCCTACAAGTGGCCTGGCCACTCTCCCATCGAAGTGATGACCTTCCGCAGCCCGCAGGGCGTGAAAACCGGCAAGGACATTCCGGGCTTCGCCGCGCATCCGCGGGGGCTTGCCTTCCACAGCTGCGCGCTGTTCATCTCCGACAACGTGGGAACGCAGATTGACAGCCTGGGTCACATCACCCGGGGCAGGGACGATCACTGGTACAACGGCTTCCGTGAGTTGGATTACGGCGGCGATTTCGGTCTGCGCAAGGCCGACGCCGACTCGATCCCTCCCATCATTGCCCGCGCGGTACTCGTGGACGTCGCGGGCTGGAAGGGCGTGGATGCACTGCCCTCCCGCTTCGCCATCGGACCCAGGGAACTCGAAGGCGCACTGGCACGACAGCAGGTCGCCATCGAACCTGGCGACGCCGTCCTGATCCGCACCGGCACCCTGCGTTTCTGGGGGGAAAGCGGCGCCGATCACGACCGGATCGCGCAGCACGACTCCGCCGGGCTCACGCTGGAAGGCGCGCGCTGGCTGGTCGAGCAAAAGGGCGCCGTGCTGATCGCTTCCGACACGAGCGGCCTGGAATGGGGCGGCGACTCCGGCTTGCCCGTGCACGAATACCTGCTCATCGAGCAGGGCGTGCACATCGGCGAGTTCTTCTACCTCGAGGAACTGGCGCGCGACAAAGCCTGGCGCTTCGCTCTCATCGTCACCACCAATCGCATCCGGGGAACCACCGCCGGCTTCGCCCTTCGCCCGCTGGCGCTGCGCTGAGCCGTCAGAGATTCTCGCCTACGTCGAGCGGGAAGGTGTGACCCGTGGTCGTCGTGGTCACGGCCAGGTAGAGCACGAGCAGCGCGAACTGGGCCACGGCCTCCTCGTCGCTGAGCGGCCAGGCGACGGGTGAAGCGGCGCGCAGCGCCCGCCATTTGTCCTCGGGAAAGTCCTCGGGCCGGAGGATGGGGCCGGGCGCGATGGCGTTCACGAAGATGCCACGCGGCGCATATTCGACCGCCATCGCGCGGGTCATGGCCGCCACCGCCGCCTTCGTCACCTGGTAGGGCAGCGCGCGGCGGCGCATCCTGCCAGTGACGCAGGCGTCGGCTACGTTGATGATGTGCGCCCCCACAGGCATGTAGGGAAGCAACATCTGCGCGGGCCAGAACGAGCCCAGCACATGGGCGCGGAAGTTCTCCTCCCAGTCCCGCTCGGCCAGGTCTTCTACGGGCGCGAGCGCGTAGACCGAGGCCATGTTGACCAGAATGTGGAACTCGGCGAAATGCTCGCGCGCCCGCCGCACCGCCGACTCCACCGAGCTGCGCGAGCCGACGTCCGCCTGTACCGCGACCGCGGGCACGCCCAGCGCCCGGCACTGTTCGACCAGTTCGCGCGCCTCGTGCTCGGAGCGGCGAAAGCTGGCGACGATGCCCACGCCCTGTTCGGCCAACGCGCGGCCGACTGCCCTCCCGATCCGCTTGCCTCCCGTGATCCACGCCACCTGCCCGCGCAGGCGCCCGAACTGGCTCTCGAGGAGGGTCACGGAAGCTTGCGGATACCGGCTTCGACCACGCCGATTTCGGTCTCGCCCACGAAGGAACGGACGCGCCGGCCCTGGCGGTCATACAGGAACAGGGCGGGCAGCGCACCACTCCAAGAGGGGTCCACCGAGCGGATGAAAGCGTCCTCGTCGCCCGGCCGCTTGATGTAGTGCGGCCCGGGTACTCCGAATTTCGCGAGGATCTTCCGGGCCTCCGCCTCCTGCTCGGCCTCGTCGGCCGAGACCGTGATCAGGCGGAAACGTCCGGCGAGCCGCCTGTGCAATTTCACCAGCTCCGGCAATTCCTTCAGGCAGGGCTCGCACCAAGTCGCCCAGAAATTCACCAGCAGGATCTGTCCCCTGTTTTCCGCGATCAACTTGCGGTAGCCGGGAGCGTCGAGCGGGATCAGGCGCGGCTGGGCCGACAACCCAGCCGCGCACAGCAGTACGATCAACAGACCGCGGCGCGTCACGAAGCTTTCTTGACCCGCTTGATCGTGCAGCCGAAGGCCTTGGTCTCGGCCACCGTGACGGCCTTGCCCGCCAGCAGCTCGTCCAGCGCGTTGCGCAGGTACTGCTTGGTCACCTTGTCCGCGGGCCGCGAATCGTCAATGGCCCCATGATAGCGGATGACCCCGTCGCGGTCCAGCACGAAGACTTCCGGCGTGAACTGCGCGCCAAAGCGGTCTGCGACCACGTTGTTGTCGTCCTTGTAAACCGGGAAGGGGAACCCCCACTTCTGAGCGTGTTCGGCCACTTCCGCAGCCGGCTCGGTGCTGTTCGGGTTGATGAAAACGAACTTCACGCCGCGCGGGCTGTACTCCTTGTAGAGCGCTTTCATGCGCTCGTTGTAATCGTTGGAGATGGGGCAGCGGGTGGCGATGAAGAAAATCGCCGTGACGTTGCCTTTGAGCTGGGCAAGTGTGACCGTCTTGCCCGCAGTGTCCTTCAGCTCGAAATCGCCGACGCGGCCGCCCAGCTTGAACTCTTGAGCGCAAACGAGCGCCGCGGCAAGCGACGCCAAACCTGCCAGTCCGATGAATCTCATCCCTCGCCTCCTTGACGATGTTGCGGTCTTTGTTCGCGGGAGCGTCGCCCGCCCCCGTCCCATTGGAACTCCTGCACCCCGGTCCGCACCGCGGTCCAGGACGCCCTACGGATTTTTCAGCCTCAGGTTGATGACGGCCTTCCGGCGCGAGTCGAAGACGCTGAGCGTCCTGACGTCGCTCGAACGGCCCTGGTGCTCGGCCTTCAGCTCGTAGTCCACATTCTGCGAGAGCCCGTGGAACACGTAAGCTCCGTTCTTGCCGGTGATGTAGGAGCGCACCTGCAAGGTTTTGGTGTTCTTCAATTGCACCACGGCGCCTTCGACCAGGTTGCCGTCGGGATCCGTCACGACGCCCTCGACCGACCGGACGCCGGTTTCCTCCTCCTTGGGCTTTTTCTGCGCCCAAGTCGTGGCCGTGGACCAACCCAGCAAGAGCGTCAGGCAGACAATCGCCAGCCGTCTCATGGGTGCTCCTCGACTCTCAGCCGTCACTGTTTAGATGCTCTAGTGAGCCGGAAGAATACATCAATCCGCTCCTCGCCCTGGATCTGGACCTGCCTGTGCTGGCTCTCGAAGCCGGGCGCGCTGGCCGTGAGCCGGTATTGGGAGGGCTCGGGGGGGACCCGGAAAGCGAACTCGCCGCGGGCATCGCTGATGGCCTCCTGTTTCCTGAAGCGGCGATCGCGCCGCGCCTCCCCTTCGCGCTCCAGCACCAGCCGCGCTCCCGGCAAACTCAAGCCGTCCTCACGGAACACAGTCCCCGCGATCAGCGCATAGGGAATCGGCTTGCGGTGCTGTTGCCCGGCAGAAGCGATTCCCGGAGCCAGGCTCGCCAGCAAGACCAGGAGGAAAATTCGCCGGCGGTCAGCGCCAGTCGTCTTCCTCATCTTCGTCGTAATCGAGGTCCTCCTCCTCTTCCTCGACCGGTTCCAGCTCCAGCGGGTCAATTCCCACGACGCGCAACTCGGCCCCACACTCCTCGCACGACAAGGTGTCGCCCTCGTCGAGTTCGTCCTCTTCAAGGTCGATCTCAGCATCGCAGACCGGACACGTAATCATGCAAGATCCTCCCAGCAATGCGTGCAACTTCGTTTATACGAAACTCCGGGGTGTTTGCCAAGTCCCGCCTCGAGGCTGTGACGGCCCGGGGCGGCGGCGGGAATCCCAACGCATCATTGTACAGCGAAGGAAGACCGCGACCTTCATCGCCCCGCCAGCATCCACCAATCGGCCTCCTCGCCTTCGGGCTGCCAAGGCTCCTTCGAGACCAGCCTCACCAGATAGGCCTGATAAGCGTACGTCCTCCGGTACCGCTTGCCATCGGCCTCTTCCACGACGAGCGAAAAGCCTGGCCACATCTGGCGGCGCGTGCCCAGCCGAACCTCGACCGGGTGCAGCCGCACCGGAAAATAACCCTTGAGCTTGCGCTCCACGTAAGCGGTCTCGTACCGGTGGCGGCGCGTGTTCCAGACGAAGTAACGAAAGCTGTCGAAATCGTAAGGGTGGTTGCCGGGAGCGATCGTCGTCCACAGCCAGTTGTGCTTGACCTCGCCGCGGTCGGTCACCGTGCCTGCGGAAAAGTACGACGTGATGCGTTGGCCCTCGGAATACTGGGCCACCTCGTCCGGGATCTCCATGCGCAGCGGCCTGGCCAGCACCCAACCTGCGCGTCCGTTCCCGAGCCGGACCAGAGCCCAGATGTCCGAGGGCAGCGACTTGGTGGCGCGCTGGGCGATCCGCTCGCTGCTCCAGCCGGAAAGTTCCAGCCAGTCGCCGGGCGGTTTCGGCGGCGGCGGCAGGACCAGATCCGGCGGCCTCGCGTTCCGCTTGCGTGCGGGCCGCGGCTCGGGCTTCGGCGGGGGCGGCAACAAAGCCGGGGTTCGGTAGGGCACGCGCGGCTCCAGGCGCTGGAGCAAGACCTCGACGATCTCGCCTTCCTGGATCTGGTGGAAAGCCGGCGCCTGCCGGTGCGGCTCCGTGTGCACGTTCAGCGGCGCGTACACAGTGGCCTTCCCGTGCGAGGGCATGCGTGAAGCGCGTTGGGCAAGGCGCTCGAGCTCCTGCATCTGTTTGGGCGAGAGCAGTTGCCGCATCAGCAACCAACCGCGCGCCCCGGTAGCCGTGCGGACGCGCACGAAGATCCGCCGCCGCCCGACGATCTCCACTTTCTCTCCGTGCCGCAGAACGGCGCCGTCCGGCGCGGGTGAGGTCAACTCCTGTCGCAACCGCACAGTGCTCGGCCCGACATAGGCCTCCCCGAGCACGATTTCACGCGGCTGGTTCCTGGAACAAGCCGTGGCCGCCCAGAGCACGGCCGCGAGGAGCAACTGGCTGGCCTTGCCCGACACTGGGACACGATTTCCGTTCCCAGTCTAGCAAGGCCCCGAACCCAGACGCTTTGTGGCATAATCCGGCCTGCGGAGATCCGATCATGCAGGAGCCGAACCCGACCGAAGCGCCTTCCCCGCCCATGAGCGAACCGGCCCGACTCGCCGCCGTCTTCTTCGATCCCAAACGCGCCTTTTCCGACATCGCGACGCGGCCAAGCTGGTGGGCACCGTTGCTGCTCAACATCCTCGCAGCGCTCGCTTTCGTGACCGCGTACTCGCAGCGCATCGGTTGGGAGCGCTACCTCGAACGCGCGCTGGAGTCCAACCCGCGCACGGAAAGCCTCACCGCCGAGCAACGCCAACGCATCGTCGAGCAGCAGGCGGGCCTGGCCGCCGCCTTCGGCTACGTCGGGGCCGTAGCTGGGAGCGCGCTTTCACTGTCGGCGGTGGCTGGCCTGCTTCTGCTGGCCAGCAATGTCGCGCTGGGCGCTGCGGCCAGCTTCCGCCAGATGTTCGCCGTGACCTGCTACGGCTTCCTGCCCAACGCGCTCTCGAGCCTGTTGGGCATTCTCATGATGTTTCTCAAGCATCCGGAGGACTTCGACCTGGAGAATCCCACGGCTTTCAACATCGGTGCGTATCTGGATCCCGCCGCCACGCCGAAATGGCTGCTGGCGGCAGCGGGTTCGGTAGACCTGTTCTCGATCTGGGCGATGCTTCTGCTGGCGCTGGGGGTCTCCGCAGCCGGGCAGAAGGTCCGCTACGGCAGGGCGCTCGCGGCGATCCTCGTGCTGTGGCTCGCCTGGATCCTGCTCAAGGTGCTCCGTTACGCTTTGTTCTAGGAGGTCTCGGATGCGCCTGCATGCTGTCTTGCTGGCTTGCGCAACCATGGCGGCGTCCGCCGACGAGATCCGGCTCATCCTCCATGCCGACGATTTCGGCATGTCCCACTCGGTGAACCGCGCCATCATCGAGATGCTCGAGGCGGGCGCCGTTTCGAGCGCCTCGATCATGATGCCCTGTCCGTGGGTGGCCGAGGCGGCAAGCTATGCGCGCGCCCATCCGGAGAAAGACCTGGGCTTGCACCTGACGCTGAACAGCGAGTGGAGCACGTTGCGCTGGGGGCCACTGGCGCCCCGCGACCGCGTCCCCGGCCTGCTCGATCCGAACGGCTATCTCTGGCCCGCCGTCGCTCAGACGGCTTCGCGCGCCACCGCACAGGAGGTCGAAATCGAGCTGCGCGCGCAGATCGAGCACGCACGCCGTCTCGGCATTCGCTTCACCCATCTGGACACGCACATGGGCACGCTCTACGCGCGCCCGGATTACTTCGAGGTCTTCGAACGTCTGGGCCGCGAGTTCGCCGTGCCCATCCTCCGCGTCAAGCCCTCGGAGGCCGCGGTGGCGCAGGCGCCGCAAGCCATCCGCGATTACCTGCTGGCCAACGAAGCGCGCTACCAGTCCGAGGGGGTGTTCCGCCTCGACAGCCTGCTCACGGATCCGGCGCGGGGCACCAAGACATACGAGGAACGCCGGGCCGCCTATCACTCCGCCTTGCGCTCGCTGAAGCCAGGCGTGCACATGATGATCGTGCACCCCGGCTACCTTGACGAGGAACTCAAGGGGGCCACGGCCAGCGCGGCCCAGCGCGATTGGGACCGCCGGATTTTCCTCGAACCGGAGACGCGCGAGCTGATGCGCAAACTCGGCATCAAGCTGGTAGGCTGGCAGGACGTCGCGCCGGCGGGGCGCTAGTCACCGCCCGGGTAGTAGGCGCGCAGGAGCCGCAACGTTCCCACCGGTTCGATGGCAAAGGGGGCGGCGGCCGCGGGGACGAACCAACAGTCTCCTGCGGCCATCGCTTGCCCAGCCAGGGCACCCCGACCTTCGAGCACAACCAGTAGATGGAATCGCGAAGCGTCGGGCTCGTACCTTACCGGCCCGGTGAGGTCGCGGAGTTCCGCGGAGAAATAGCGGGTGCGGGCCAGCAGCACCCATCCGTCA
The DNA here is from genome assembly GCA_025062235.1 of Bryobacteraceae bacterium. Taxonomy (GTDB): domain Bacteria; phylum Acidobacteriota; class Terriglobia; order Bryobacterales; family Bryobacteraceae; genus DTHT01. The sequence continues at coordinate 9,736 of JANXAE010000042.1, read as the reverse complement.
GGCAATGCGACCGGCGCAGGCGAACCGGGATACGGTCCCAGCGTAGCCACTTGCACCGCTTGGTCCAGATGAAGCGGCCGCGGGCGTCCGTAGTCGTAGATGCGGTACGTGAGATCCGAGTTCTGCTGGATCTCGACCAACACCACCCCGGCTCCCAGGGCGTGGATCGTTCCCGGGTAGATAACGAAGACGTCGCCGGGCCGGATCTGGCGCCACTCGAGCAGTTGCTCGATCCGCCCGTTCGAGGCTGCCTCGCGGAACCGCTCAGGCTCCAGGCGCTCTTTCAAGCCGAGCGCCAGCCGCGCTCCCGGCTCCGCGCGCAGTACGTACCAGGCTTCGATCTTGCCCCACTGTCCCTCGACCCGGCGCGCGTAATCATCGTCCGGGTGCACCTGCACCGACAGCTTGTCGGCCGTGAAGATGAACTTGGCGAGCAAAGGAAAGACCGGCGTATCCACGGCGGGCCCGAGAAGTTCCGCGCCATGACCGGCCAGCAACTCCTTCAGCGCCGGTCCGACCGCGGTCCGGTTCCGTTCGTGATACCAGACCTCGCCGATCGGCTCGGCGGCAGGCGGAAACCAAGGCGCCAAGTCCATGCGGCCCCACGGCCTCGGATCGAACAGCGGTACTAACCGGAAGGGTTGCAGCCTCATCTGTGCGCACGCGCAAGGAAGCTCGCGATGCGGTCCAAGCCCTCTTCGAGCGCCTGCCACGAGGCCGCGAAGGAAATCCGCAAATGCCCTCCCGCACCGAAGGCTTCGCCGGGCACGCAGGCCACCCCGACTTCCTCGAGCAGACGCTCAGCCAGCACGGCGCTGGAACGCCACCGGCCTTCTTCGAGCAGGGCGGAGACGCCCGGAAATGCGTAGAATGCGCCTCCGGGCGAGTGGACCGTGACGCCTTGGATGTCACGCAGCCTGCGGATCACGTAGTCGCGGCGCCGCCGGTATTCCTCGCGCATGTTCGTCACGCAATCCTGCGGACCGCGCAGCGCCTCGAGCGCCGCCCTCTGGGCTATCGAGTTCGGGTTCGACGTGGAGTGGCTTTGCAAGCGCACGCAGCCCTCGATCACTTGCGCCGGGCCCAGCCCGTAGCCGATGCGCCACCCGGTCATGGCGTAGGCCTTCGAGAGCGAACCGGCCACGAGCACCGAGCGGGCCGCGCCCGGCAAGGAAGCGATCGAGAACGGCTCCCCATCGTACACCAGGCTGGCGTAGCATTCGTCCGAGAGGATCCAGAAGCCGCGGCTGGCGGCCAGCTCGACCAACTCCGCCGCTTCCGCAGCATTCAGGAGCGCGCCGGTGGGATTGTTCGGTGCGTTCACGATCAACATGCGGGTGGCCGGGCTGAGACGCTTGCGGACCTCTTCGGCGCGCAGGGCGAAGCCGTCTCCGGGAGCGGTCGGAAGGATGGCTGCCCGCCCGCCAGCAAGCAATACCGCATCCCGGTACGTCACCCAATAGGGCGCGGGGATGATCACCTCGTCACCGGGATTGACCAGCGTCTCGATGAAGTTGAAGACCGCATGCTTTCCGCCCGAGGTGATGAGGCATTCAGGCACCTCATAACGCGTGCCGAAGTCGGCCGCATGACGCTCGCATACCGCCTCCCTGAGCTCGCGCATCCCTGCGGCCGGGGTGTAGCGCGTGAAGTCCTCGTGAATGGCCCGGATGGCTGCCTGTTTGATGTGCTCTGGCGTGGGGAAGTCAGGTTCCCCCACACTCAGGTCCACCACCTCGGCGCCGCTGCGACGGAGCTGCTCGGCACGCGCGGCCACCTCCATGGTGCTCGAGAAGCTGATCCGGGCGATGCGTTCGGAAAGCCCTGCGCTCACCGGGAAACCACCTCTCAGCGGGCCGCCAGCCGCCTGCGCAGGCGCTCGTGAACCAGCGCAGGCACCAGACCCGAAACGTCGCCTCCCAGCGCCACCACTTCCTTGACCAATCGCGCGCTCAGGAACGAGTAGTCCTCGCCCGCCATGAGGAACACCGTCTCGATCTGCGGCGCCAGCCGGCGGTTCATCAGAGCCATCTGCAACTCGTATTCGTAATCGGAAATGGCCCGGATGCCCCGCAGGATGACGCGCGCGCCGCGCGCCCTGGCGAAATCCACCAGCAGCCCGCTGAAGCTTTCCACCTCGACGTTGGTCCATGGCTTGAGGACTTCACGCGCCATCTCCAACCGCTCCTCGACGCTGAACAGCGGCTTCTTGGCCTCGTTCCGCAGAATGGCCACGATCAGACGGTCGAACAGCCGCGAGGCTCTGTCCACCAGATCCAAATGGCCATTCGTGATGGGGTCGAAAGACCCAGGGTAGACGGCTATGACGCCGGAAGGTTGGACTTGCACAAGATCACCTGTCCACGTTCGATTCTAACCGAGCCCTGCGGCGTGCCGGGGAACCGGGCTCGCCCCGCACGGCGTTGCGCGTGCCCCTCCCGCTTGCGCAGGCGGACCCAAGGGCGTATGCTTCAAAGGACGGGCAACCGGGAGGTACCGGCATGAAGAAGTCCTGGTTCTCTATTCTTCTCATCCTGCTCGCCGGGGCGAGCTTGCTGGCGGGCGCGGAATTCTGGGAGAAGAAAAAGTACCCGGAGTGGACCGAGAAGGAAGTCCGCAAGATGCTGAACGACTCGCCGTGGGCGCGCCCGGTCGAGATCCGCCTGGATGTGGCTGGCGGCCCGCGCCCGGGCGGGGCGGCCGGAGGGCGACGCCGCGGCGGACCTGTAGCGGGCGGCGCGATGGCCGACGCCTCGGTAGGCACGGGCATGGGTGCCGGCGAAGAGGGTGGCGGCATGGGCCGGGGTGGCAGCCTGCCTGCGCCCGACGTCATCCCCACGGTGACGGTCCATGTACGCTGGCGCACGGCGCTTCCCATCAAACAGGCGCTCGTGCGCGCGCGCTTCGGCAACGAGGCGGCCAGCTCGCCGGAAGCGGCCAAATTCCTCTCTACCCAGGAGACGCATCACATCATCGAGATCGCGGGCGTTCCCGCGCCCATGCTGCGCGTCAAGCCGGAAGAGCTCAAGGCGGGAGCACAACTCCGCATCAAGGACAAGCCACCCATCCAGGCCGTGGATCTCAAAGGCGCACGCGACGAGAACCGGTTCAATCTCTACTTCATCTTCCCGCGCGAGCAGCAGGGCGTGCCGCTGATCGTGCTCGAGGACAAGGAAGTCGAGGTGGTTCTCAAAGCCGGGCCGCTCGACATCCGGCGCAAGTTCCGCCTGAAGGAGATGATCTTCGAGGGCAGGCTGGAGATCTGAACCCGCCAGGGTTTGCCTCCCGCTAGCCGGCCATCATCAGCAGGTAGAGCGCGGGCAGGTAAAGGATCGTTGCCCGCAGGAGCCCGCGGGCAGCGGCAACGCTCCTCGCCCGGGCCAGAGCGCTGGCGGCGCGCAACATCGCTATACCCAGCGCAAGGGCGCCGGCGACGTAGAACCAGCCGGCAGCGCCGAGCAATGCTGGCAACATGGCCGCGGGGATCAACAAGGCGCTGAACAGCAGGGCCTGGCGCCCGGTCCGCGAGCCATCGGAATCCAGAACGGGCAGCATGCGAATCCCGCCGCGCGCGTAATCTTCACGGTACATCCAGCCGATGGCCAGAAAGTGCGGGAACTGCCAAAGCAGCAGGATCAGGAAGAGCGCCCATGCCGGTGCGTCGAGGCTGCCACTGGCGGCCGCGTAACCGATCAGAGGCGGCATCGCCCCAGGTATTGCACCCGCGGCCATGGCGTGCGGAGTACGCGTCTTCAGGGGCGTGTAGGCCAGCAGATAGAGCAACAGCGTCGCGAGTCCGCAGAGGGCGGCAAGCGGGCGGGCACCCAGCCACAGCTCCAGGAACCCCGCCAGCGAAACCGCCAGCCCGAAAACCAGCGCGCGACCGGGCGTGACCGAGCCGGCGGGAATCGGACGGTGGCGCGTCCTGCGCATGCGCGCGTCTGTGTCCCGCTCGTACCACTGGTTCAGTGCTGCGGTGCCCGAGGCCATCAAGGCCGTCCCGAGCAGCGCGTGCAAGAGCTGCCACGCGTCCCATTGGGCAGGGCGGCCGGCAAAATACCCCACCGCGGTGCTCATCAGGATCAGCCACGTGATGCGCGGCTTGGTCAGCTCCCAGTAGGCCTTCATCCTGCCGTTTTCAACCCTTGCGCACTCGCCGCCGGGGCCCGCCGTACGGTCCGTTCGGTCTCGGCCGCCAGAACGAACGACGTAGCCAGCACCAGGGCGCCCACTGCCACGTGGGCCACGGTGAAAGTCACCATCCAAGGATGCGGCTGCGAGGCTTCATCCAGTAGGATGCGGCTCAGGTAGGCTGCGATGCCTAGTACGATCTGGATGCCGGTGAGCCAGAGCAGGCGGCGGGCGTCGCGGGCCAGCGGCTTGTCGCCGGAAGCCAACCCCAGTGCGGCGATTCCCGTCATGAAAATGAGCGCTGCCACAGCCAGCGCCCCAGCAATGTGAGGAACGATGCCCAGCACCTTGTGACGGTAGGCTGCACCGAGCAGCAGTTGGACCACGATGGCCGGGGGCCCCAACCACGCCAACAGCTTCAGGGGTGGCGTGCCGGTATCCTCCATCGGTTCCGGCGCAACGCTCCACTCCGCCGAGGTCGCGCGCACGATGATCACGATCGCGGAAAAGAACAGTTGCGCCAGCATTGCGTGGCTGATGGAGATCGCAGGCGGGAGCTTGAGCAAAACCGTGAGGCCGCCTAGCACGCCTTGCACGATCACCGCGATGGAAGCAGCCAGCCCCAGTCGCTTCAGCCACCGCGGGACCGCGGACCGCCACAGCCAGACCGTTAGCCCGACGGTCAGCAAGCCGACCAGAGCGCCGATCATCCTGTGGCCGTGTTCGTAGAGCACGCCGCCCTCCATGGGAGGCATCAACTGCCCGAACGACAAAGGCCAGTCCGGCACGGCCAGGCCGGCTTCCTGCGATTTCACCAGAGCGCCGGCCGCCACCAACAAGAACGTAGCGACAGCCGTCAGCAAAGCGTAACGATGCAACCAGGTGGTTCGCTTCTCGTCCACGCGCATGCCCGGTTCCTTTCGGTGCGCCGTTCATTCTAGCAGGCTGGCCTCCGGCGGTGACCGCACCCGGAGGTCCGAACGGCTCCGATACAATGGCGAGCGTGCCGGTGCTGTCGTTTTGGGAGGCGCGGCGTTGCGTGATCGAACAGGTGAAGGGTGCTCGCCGACTGCCCGCGATCGAAAAGGTGGACCTTGAGGACGCTGCGGGGCGCGTGCTGGCCGAAGACCTGCACGCCGATCGCGACTACCCGCCCTGCGACCGGTCGCTTCGGGACGGCTACGCCTTGCGGGCAGCGGATACCCCCGGTAGGCTGCGGGTAGCTGGCGAAGTCCGCGCCGGTGCGATCTTCCCGCGGCCGCTGGCCAGCGGCGAGGCGGTCGAGATCATGACCGGCGCCCCGTTGCCGGAGGGCGCCGATGCCGTCGCTATGCGAGAACAGGTGCGCGCAGATGGCGAGTGGATCACGCTGGAGACCCCGGTCGCGTCGAACCGCTGGGTCGAGCCTCGCGCAGCACAAGCCCATCGCGGGCAGCTTCTGCTGGCCGCCGGTCGCCGAATCGGTTTCGTCGAGATCGCCCTGCTCGCCACGCTGGGTCGCCGCCGCGTAAGCGTTTACCGTCGTCCCCGCGTGGCAGTGCTGGCGACGGGTGACGAGATCGTGGAGTTGGACCGCACCCCGCTCGGGCATCAGGTGCGCAACTCGAATGCGTGGTCCCTGGCAGCGCAAATCCGTCGCGCCGGCGGCACACCGGAACTGTTGCCCGTTGCCCCGGACCAGCTCGCCGCAACGTGCGAGCTGATGGCGCGAGGCCTGGAAACCGATCTGCTTGTGATTTCGGGCGGGGTCTCGGCAGGCAAGTACGATCTGGTCGAGCCGGCTGCGTGCGCTCTGGGGGCCGAGTTTTTCTTCACCGGGGTGGAAATGCAGCCCGGGTATCCGCTGGTGTTCGGACGGGCACGAGGCACGTTCTTTTTCGGACTGCCCGGCAACCCCGTCTGTACCATGGTGGCGTTCGAGGTGTTCGCCCGCGCCGCGCTCGGGCTCCTCGGGGGAGAGCGCGAACCCCTGTTGCCCATTCTGGAAGCGCCGCTGGTGGCTCCCTTCCGGCACCAGCCCGGCGTAACCCGTCTGGCGCCTGCGCGGCTGGTTGCCGATGGCGGTGCGGTGATGCCGCTGCCCTGGCGCGGCTCGGGTGACATCTTCTCCCTGGTCCACGCCGACGCGTTCGTCATCGCCGATGCGGACCGGGAATGTTGGCAGCCGGGCGAGCGCATGCGCGTGCTGCTACGATGAAAGGGCGGGGGCTATGCCGGGGAAGGCCCCCGGCGCCCGAAACCAGCGGCCCTGTCGAGACGTCTGGGAGGACGAAGCGAGTGGTCTGGATCTTGCTGGCTTGCATCCTCGCTCTGCCCCTGGGGGCGCAACCCGGTCAGGAGCCGATCTTCCGCGCTGGCGTAGATGTCGTCGTGGTTCCGACGATCGTGCTCGACCGCAACGGGAACTTCGTCCATGGCCTCGAGCGACAGGATTTCCTGCTGCTCGATAACGGCAAGCCCCAGGATATCCGGGTAGATGTCACCTTCATCCCCATCTCCCTGGTCGTGGCAGTGCAAGCCAACTCGGCCGTCGAGGTCGTACTGCCCAAAGTGCGCAAGCTCGGGACCATGCTGCATTACCTGGTGGCGGGCGAGCAAGGCGAAGTGGCCGTGATCGCTTTCGACCACCGCGTGCAGCTCGTACAGGACTTCACCACCGATACCGACAAGATCCAGCAAGCGCTCGCGAAGCTCCGGCCCGGTTCGACCAGCAGCGCAATGGTGGATGCGGTGCTCTACGGCATCCGCATGCTGCGTCGCCGCCCGGAGAATCGTCGCCGCATCCTGCTGCTGATCAGCGAGACGCGCGACCAGGGCAGCGAGGCGCGCAAGCGGGACGTGCTCGAGGCTGCGCAGTTCGCCAACGTCGTCGTCTACTCGATCAACATCAACCGCCTGGTGACGACGCTTACCGCCAAGCCGCAGCCTCCCAGGCCGGATCCCTTCCCCCCTGCCGCCCGTCCCTTGCCGGCCGGCGTCCCCGCCACGCCGCACACCGCCGCCCAGGTGACCGGCAACCCGACGAACTCGGCCAATTTCGTCCCCGTTTTCGTGGAAATTTTCCGCGCCGTGCGCGACATCTTCGTGGACAACCCCGTCGAGCTGTTCACGAAGTGGACGGGCGGCACCGAGCATCCGTTCATCACCCAAGAACAGCTCGAGCGAGCCGTGCGCCGCATCGGCGAGGAGCTGCACTCGCAGTACATCATCAGCTACACGCCCAACAACAGGGATGAGGGGGGATTCCACGAAATCCAAGTGCTGGTGCGGGGACGCAACGACGTGCGCGTGATCACGCGTCCCGGCTACTGGATGGCGGCGCAGCCTTCCGGGAACTGATCCCCGCGCGGCCTCGTGAACACCACCGCCGCGAAACTCACCACGCTTTGCTCGTCAATGTTCCACTGCTCGTAGCGCAACACCTGCCCGCGCACCTGGGGGACGGCGCGCAGGAATGCGTAAAGAGCGGAGGCTCCGCACCACTTCAACCCGTCCTGCTCGCCCTTGACCAGGCGCCAGAATCCTTCCGCGTCGCCAGCCTCGACGCGCTCCAGGCGCCTCCGGTCCTCCTCTTCGACCGCTCGCATCCGACCCTGGCGAGCGCGCGCCGCGAAACGGTCGCCGTAACGCCGCCCCATGTGGGCCAGATCCACGCCCAACACCCAGCGCAACCGCTCGCCTTCCCTCTCCGCCAGTTCCCGCAACGCTTCGAGGAATCGTGCCACGGCGGCGTTCTGTTCCGGCAGCAGGCCACCAGCGCAGTGGAAGGAACCGCAGAGGATCGGAAGCACGCGCACGTCCGGTCCGTAGCGGTGCTGGAGGAAGAGCACTTGGAACTCGATCGAGTGTTCGACCGCGTGACAGTAATCCTCCACGGTCACAGCTTCGGGCGCGCGTTCCGCCAGCCAGTCCGTCAGTTCCGGGCAGGGCGTGGTCTGGCCGAGCGGCGTGCGGTAAGGTTTGCGCGTGAGTCCGAAGCGATCGGGGAGGCCGAAATGCGATGTTCCCAGCACGAGGAACGTAACGTCGCGCGCGGCGGGATCCAGGCAGGCGTAGGCATCACGGTAGCATTGCCAGCCTCCCTCGGGACTCACGTGGGGTGCGGCCACTCCCAGCGCAGGTTCTCGCCAGGGAACGGCGCCGTCCAGGCAACGGGCCAGCGTCGCGCGTAGCAATTCGGGCTCGGCCGGGTACGCGCTGCCCGCGTGCGCCGCCTCCCGCACGGACGCCTCCTGGAAGGCGCGGTGACGGCGTCGTTCCATCTCCGCGTACACCTCGTCCTCCAGAAAACCGGCCTCGCTCAGAGTGCGCACCAAGTGCTCCACCAAATCGCCCACACGCAGGTCGCCCGTGATCGCGACCAACGCGGCGCGCAAGTCGAGCTCGGTCCGCTCGCCGTCGAACAGCGGAAGACATTCGACCAAGGGCGGCGGGATGATCAGCGTGGCGTCGGAATAGCGGAACGGATCGCGGATCATCACCCCCGGGCGGTCCGCGACGGGAGACGGCATCAGATCGAGATTCGACCGCAGGCGGGGCAAACGGCGCGCCATATCTGTTCCCATTATCCGACGCGCAGCTCGCGACTCTCGTCCGGCGGCCCCCCTCAAACGAGGCTGCGCAACAGGGAGGCGGGGCCACGGAGCCACTGCCGCGCCCTGCTGCCCTGACCGACCGGGGCGGACCCCGGTGCGGCTTGCCCAGTGGCCCGGCGGTAGTAACCGATCAGCGCCTCCTCGTCCAGTCCGACCGCCCGCGCGTACTGACGCAGGTAGTTCAGATCGTAGATGCCGCCAGGCAACAGATCGAAGCGCCCCGCCTCGATGGCTCTGAGGTACGCCACGCTGATCTTGGTGGTCTCGGCGATCTGCTCCAAACTCACTCCTCTTTGTTGGCGCAGGGCGGCGAGGTCGGCGGGACCGAAAGCGGGCGCGGATCGCTGCTCTTGCATGTTCTCTCGCCACTATGACGCAACAGCCCGGCGATGTCAAATCGTCGCCGCGGGCGGCGTTTGCTCGCCACCCGGAAGCTCTCTCGCCCCGGCCCCGCCTGCTCCGTGACGGCTGCCGCCGCACGCATCCTTTGGCCCCGTTCTCCGCGCCGGCGCTCCCCCTAGGACCGGATCGGCCCTATTCGCCGGTCCGCTTCCCAGCCGCGCCACGACAGCCTCCCGTTTCCGACCGAAGCACACCGTCTCCCTCGGCAGCCGTTTGCCAGGGCATTCGTTCGCGCAATACGGCGAATCGCCGCAGACCCGCGAACACAAACCGAGCCGTGCGCACTCCTGGCTAGCAGGCTGTGACTGAAGTCGCAAAATCCGTTCAGCGTGGAAATGTTCCGATCCAGCGTAAGCCATCGCCATGGGCACACAGTGCCACAGGCAGCGACCCCAGGCGCTGTTCTATCCCGCCGAGCTGGTCCAGGCCCCCGGAAATCCCTTCTGTCGCGAGCCGAATGAGGCGCTCAAGAAGGCGGGCTTCGATGAGTTCTGCGAGCAGCGGTGCCGGGGCTTCTACGCCGAGCGGCGAGGACGCCCCTCGCTGCCGCCAGGCGTGTACTTCCGGCTGATGCTGGTAGGCTCGTTCGAAGGGCTTGGACAGCGGGC
>JANXAE010000041.1:252-25047 GCA_025062235.1 Bryobacteraceae bacterium | reverse complement strand
TGGAAGACTTCCTCGAGCCGCGGCCGCGTTGCCTGCTCGCTCTCGGTGTAGCCCGGGCGGTCGGCGTTGGTCGAATCCGACAACAACAGCAGCACGCCCCGGCGACCGTACTCGGCCAGCGTGTGCAGGTCGAAGGGCCGGTTGTCAGGCGGTGTGGGATCCACTTTGAAATCGCCACTGTGAATGACCACGCCCAGCGGCGTCGTGATCGCCAACGCGGTGGCCTGAGCGATCGAGTGCGTCACGTGCACGAACTGGATCCGGAACGGGCCGATTTGAAGCACGTCGCCGGACTTGACCTCGTGCAACCGCACCGGCTTCTCCGGTTCGTGCTCCTCCAGCCGTCGCTCGACCAAGGCCAGCGTGAAGGCCGTCCCATAGACCGGCGCGTCGAGCTCGGCAAGCAGAAAGGGCGCCGCGCCGATGTGATCCTCGTGACCGTGCGTGAGGATCAGCGCGCGGACATGCTCCCGGTTCTCGACCAGGTAAGTGAAATCCGGCGTGACCAGGTCAATTCCGGGCAGCTCGTCCTCGGGAAACATCATGCCCGCGTCAATGACGATGATGTCGTCCCCGTACCGCAGGGCGAGGCAGTTCATGCCGAACTCGCCCAGTCCTCCGAGCGGCACGACCTGCAACTTCTGCTCGCTCATGCTCCTCTCAAATGTATACCTGGCGGCACCGGTTTTCCAACGCGGGAAACAGGTGGGAGACGACGCTGCAAAAAGTGGACCGCCAACGGGAGCACTCTCCCGCCGGCTTCCGGTCATGCGATTCGCCGCGGGCGGGGAGCCGCAATGCTATCGCGTCAGGATGTGCAGGCCGATGTCTCGGGGCGGGGGGGCGGGGTCCGGCGCAGAGGGCTCGACGAGGTCTTTCAGGCTGACGCGGTCGAGCACCCCGTCTACGGCGTTTTGCACGCGCCGCCAAAGACGCTGCACGTTGCAGTCGGGCGTGTGCGAACAGCTTGCGCGCAAGCCCGGATGCTGACGGCAAAACGCCGGGTCCCAGAGCTTCCCGCCCAGCGCCGCAAGCGCCTCGGCCACCGAAATCTCCTCGAGCGGTCGGGACAGTTTGTAGCCGCCCGCCTGGCCACGCGCGCTCTGCACCAGCCCTGCGCGCCGCAGCAGCCTCATCAGCTTGGCCACGTACTCGCGCGAGAGACCCTCGGCGCGGGCGATCTCGGAAATCGTGAGGCTCCCGCCCCTGGCCTTGCCGAGTTGCAACAGGCAGCGGATGCCGTACTCTTCCTGGGCGCTGATCTTCATTATTCCGAGTCAGAAAAAGCCGAGACGCATGCGCGCTTCCTGCGTCATGCGGTCCGGCGTCCACGGCGGATCCCACACTAGCTCGACCCTGGCTTCCTTAACCCCGGGCACTTCGCGTACACGCTGCTCGACTTGTCTCGGCAGCATCGCTGCCACCGGGCAAGCCGGAGCGGTGAGCGTCATGGCGATGCGCACCGCGCCCTCTTCGTTCACGTTGACCTCGTAGATGAGACCGAGGTCGTAGATGTTCACCGGAATTTCCGGATCGTATATCGTTTTCAGGGCCGCGATGATCTGGTCCTTCAGGGCTGCGCTCATGGCCTACTCCGTACTCACGGGCTGTCTGGCGCCTGACAGCGCGCCTTTCATGGTATGCCAAGGCAGAGTAGCGCACTTCACCCGGACCGGATAAGCCGCCACTCCTGCCAGCGCCGAGAGTTTACCCAGGGCAACGTCCGGAGGGACGGGCTGGCCCGTAACCATGGCGTGAAACGCTGCGAACAGCTTTTCCACCTCGTCCGTGGTCTTTCCCTTGATAGCCTCGGTCATCAGCGAGGCCGAGGCGGTGGAAATCGCACAGCCTGTGCCCTGGAAGGCAGCGTCCGTCACCCTCCCGTTGTCCAGTTTCAGGTACACGGTCACGCGGTCGCCGCACAGAGGGTTGTAGCCCTCCAGTCTGTGGGTCGCCTGCTCGACTGCACGAAAGTTGCGCGGCCGGCGACCGTGGTCCATGATCAGTTGCTGGTAGAGGTCCTCGAGCGCCACACTCAGCCGAAGATCTCCCTGGCACGGCGCACCGCCCGCGCCAGGACCTCCACTTCTTCCAGCGTATTGTACAGTGCGAAGGAGGCGCGCGTCGTGGCCGGCAGTCCCAGCCGCTCCATCAACGGTTGGGCGCAGTGGTGCCCTGCCCTGACGGCCACCCCTTCGTGGTCCAGCACAGTGGCCACGTCGTGCGGATGGACCCCATCGAGCACGAAGGAGACCACGGCCGCTTTGTGCCGCGCGGTTCCCACGAGGCGCACTCCCGGGATCTCGGCCAGGGCGATCGTGGCCGCCTCGAGCAGCTCCTGTTCGTGACGCCCGATCTCCCCCAGGCCCAGCCGGTCCAGGTACTCGATGGCCGCGGCCAGCCCGATCGCACCCGCTATGTGCGGCGTTCCCGCCTCGAAGCGGAACGGCGGGTCGTTGTACAGCGTCCCGGCGAAGCTCACCGAGCGGATCATGTCGCCGCCGCCCTGATAGGGCGGCATCCGTTCAAGCAGTTCTGCCTTGCCATACAGCACCCCGATGCCGGTCGGCCCGTAGATCTTGTGGCCGGAAAACGCGTAGAAATCGCACCCCAGCGCACGCACATCCACGCGCAAATGGGGCACCGCCTGCGCTCCGTCCACCAGCACCGCGATACCCCGCTGTCGGGCCATGCGACAGATCTCCTCCACCGGATTCACCGTCCCCAGCGCGTTCGACACGTGAGCCAGCGCGATCAGACGCGTGCGCTCGTTCAATCTGCGTTCGAGTTCCTCGAGAACGATTTCGCCCCGATCGTTGATCGGCGCCACCACCAGCCGGGCCCCCGTCTGCTCGGCCAGCATCTGCCAGGGCACGATGTTCGAGTGATGCTCAAGCTCGGTAACCAGAATCTCGTCCTGTTCCGCGAGGATGCTACGCCCGAAACTCTGGGCGACCAGATTGATCGCCTCCGTGGTGCCCCGGGTGAAAACGATCTCATCCGGCGTGGCGTTCAGGAAGCGCGCCACCGTTCTGCGCGCGGATTCGTACGCCTCGGTGGCGCGCTGGCTCAGCTCGTGCACGCCGCGGTGTACGTTCGCGCAGTCGCGCGTGTAAAAGCCGACCAGAGCTTCGACCACCGCCCGCGGTTTCTGGGTGGTGGCCGCATTGTCCAGGTACACGAGAGGCCGGCCACGAACGAGCTGCCCGAGCGCAGGGAAGTCCGCGCGCACGCGCGCTACGTCGAAGCGCGAGGCCGGCGAACAACCGGCGGTTACGGTGCCCGGTGCGGTCACGGCACTCATTCCTCTATGGGATCGAGCCGGACCACCAGCTCGGCGTTCAGGCGCTCCCGCAACGAGGCAGGGTTGATCCGGTCCGTGATCTCCTGCGCGAAAGCCAGCGTCAGAAGCCGCCGTGCTTCGCGGTGCGCGATGCCGCGCGAGCGGAGGTAGAAGATGGCGTCGGCGTCCACCTGGCCGACGGTCGCCCCGTGGGTGCACCGCACGTCGTCGGCGTAGATCTCCAGTTGCGGCTTCGTATTGATCACCGCATCCGGGCTGAGCAGGAGATTCCGGTTGCGTTGGATGGCATCCGTTTTTTGCGCTTCCGGACGCACGATGATCCGCCCGTGGAACACCCCGGTGGAACGGCCGTCAAGGATACCCTTGTAGAGCTCGACGCTGGTGGCATGCGGCTGCGCGTGGTCCAGCGTGGTGTAGTTGTCCATGTGCTGATCGCCGCGGGCCAGATAGAGTCCGTTGAGCACGGTCGAGGCGCCCTCGCCCGCCAGCACGGAGCCGATCTCGGAGCGCGTCAGGGCACCCCCCAGCAACACGGTGTGCACTGCGAGCGAAGAGGAGCGCCCTTGCCGGGCGTGCAACGCCGAGAAGTGGTAGGCTTTGTCGCCCTCCAATTGCAGGCGCACGTACTCGAGCACTGCCCCCTCGCCGAGCACCGCCTCCGCCACGGAGTTCGTCAAGTATACCAGCCCGTCCGGCCCCACCCACGCCTCCACGATGCTCGCCTGGCTGTTGCGCCCGGCAAGCACCAGAGTGCGCCCGTGGCATGCCAGCGGCGTGTCGCCGTTGCCGCTCACGTAGTGCACCAGCACCAGCGGCTGGTCGAGCACGGCGCCATCACGGATCCTGAGCAGCACCCCGTCCTCGAAGAATGCCGTATTCAGGGCCACAAACGCGTGCCGGTCGAAAACCGCGTGGCGACTCAGGTGCCGCTGCACCAGCTCGGGGGTCTCCTGCCAAGCTGCGCGCAGCGAGCCGATGCTGAAGTCGCGTCCCGCGGAGGCCGCTCCCAAGATGCCGTTCACGGTCCACGCCACTGCGCCGCCGATCGTCTCGACCCAGCTCGACGGGCGACGGTCGCCGGGCGCCAGAGGCCCGGCGGGTTCGAAAACGGTGCGGGCGAGCGGCGCAAGGTTCGTGTACTTCCACTCTTCCACCCGAGTCGTCGGAAAACCGAGCTCGGCGAAGCGCGAAAGCGCTGTCCGCCGCAATCCCTGCAGCCACCAGGGACACTCGTTGGCCAGGCGACGTTCGCGCGCCGCGAAGGCCGCCAACCAGGCCTCCTGCCCAGCCGGCGTGCCGGTGACCGCCGCGCTCATGTCCGGCTCTCCCCGGCCAGGGCTTCCTCCTCCTCAAGCCAGGAGTAACCCTGCCGCTCCAGTTCCCGCGCCAGTTCTTTGTCCCCGGACCGCACGATTCGGCCCTCGGCCATGACGTGCACGAAGTCCGGCTCCACGTACTCGAGCAGTCGCTGATAATGCGTGACCACCACGATGGCGCGCTCCGGGCTGCGCATGGCATTGATCCCGGCCGCCACGGCCTTCAGCGCGTCAATGTCCAGACCGGAGTCCGTTTCGTCCAGAATGGCAAGACGCGGTTCCAGCACCGCCATCTGCAGTATCTCGTTGCGCTTTTTTTCCCCTCCGGAGAAGCCCTCGTTGACGGGGCGCTCGAGGAGCGCCTCGTTCATCCCCAGCAATTTCACCCGCTGCTTGACCAGCTCCATGAAATCCACTACGTCCAGCTCTTCCAGGCCGCGGTGCTTGCGGACCGCGTTCAGCGCGGTGCGGAGGAAGTAGAGATTGCTCACCCCGGGGATCTCCACGGGGTACTGGAAGGCGAGGAAAATTCCCTCGCGAGCGCGCTCTTCGGGGGAGAGCTCGAGCAGGTTCTTCCCCTCGAACAGGACCTCGCCTTCGGTTACCTCGTAGAGGTCGCGGCCCGCGATCACCTGCGCCAGCGTGCTCTTGCCAGAGCCGTTGGGCCCCATGATGGCGTGCACCTCGCCGGCGCAGACTTTCAGATTGACACCCCGGAGAATGGACTTGTCCCCGGCCTTGGCATGCAGATTCCTGATCTCCAGCATTGTCTCCGTCTTCCTCGAATTCCGGTACCGGTGGCCCGCCCCCTCGCGTTCAGCCGACGCTGCCTTCCAGGCTCACGCTGAGCAGCCGCTGCGCCTCGACCGCAAATTCCATGGGCAGCTCCTGAAGGACCTGCCGCGTGAAGCCGCTCACGATCATCGAGACCGCGTCCTCGGTGGAGAGGCCCCGTTGCCGGCAGTAGAAGATCTGTTCCTCGCCGATGCGCGAGACCGAAGCCTCGTGCTCGACCCGCGCAGTGGGGTTCTTGACCTCCAGATACGGGAACGTGTGCGCCCCGCACTGGTTGCCGAGCAGCATGGAGTCGCACTGCGAGAAATTGCGCGCGCCCTCGGCGCTCTTGAGGATCTTCACCATGCCGCGGTAGCTGTTCTGCCCGTGCCCGGCCGAGATGCCCTTGCTGACGATGGTCGAGCGCGTGTTGCGCCCGATATGGATCATCTTGGTGCCCGTGTCGGCCTGCTGGTAGTTGTTGGTCACCGCCACCGAGTAGAACTCGCCGACGGAACCCTCGCCGATCAGCAGGCAGCTCGGGTACTTCCAAGTGATCGCCGAGCCCGTCTCGAGCTGCGTCCACGAAATCTTGGAATACTTGCCCAGGCACTTGCCGCGCTTGGTGACGAAGTTGTAAATGCCCCCGCGGCCCTGCCGGTCTCCGGGATACCAGTTCTGCACCGTCGAGTACTTGATCGTCGCGTAATCGTGCGCGACGAGTTCCACCACCGCGGCGTGCAACTGATTGGAATCCCGGATCGGCGCGGTGCAACCCTCCAGATAGCTGACGTAGGCGCCCTCGTCGGCGATGATCAACGTACGTTCGAACTGACCGGTGTTGCGCGCGTTGATCCGGAAGTACGTGGAAAGCTCCACGGGACAGCGGACGCCCTTCGGCACGTAACAGAACGAGCCGTCGCTGAAGACGGCCGAGTTCAGTGCTGCGAAGAAGTTGTCCGTGTAAGGCACCACCGAGCCGAGGTAGCGCTCGACCAGCTCGGGATACTTCTCGGCCGCCTCCGAGAACGAGCAGAAAATGATCCCCAGCTTGCTCAACTGCTCTTGCAGGGTCGTGGCGACTGAGACGCTGTCGAAGACCGCATCCACTGCCACGCCCGCCAGCCGCTCCTGTTCGTCTAGCGGAATGCCCAGTTTCTGGTAAGTGCGCAGCAGCTCGGGATCAATTTCGTCCAGGCTCTTGGGTCCCTTCTTCCAACCCTTGGGCGCCGCGAAATAGACAATGCTTTGATAATCAATCGGCGGGTATTTCACGTTTGCCCAGCGCGGCTCCTCCATGGTCAGCCAGTGACGATAGGCCTTCAGCCGCCACTCGAGCAGGAATTCCGGCTCGCGCTTGCGCCGGGAAATCTCGCGGATGACGTCCTCGTTCAAACCGGGCGGAAGCGCCTCGGTCTCGATCGGCGTTTCGAAGCCGTACTTGTACTCTTGCTCGGTCCAAGCCTGGATTTCCTGGATCCCAGTAGCCATGCTGCTTCTCGTCCTCCTCGATCGCGCCCCTTGGGCGGGAGTCCCAGCGGCGCGCGAAACCTGCTTCCAGCATAGCGAATGTGTACCAGAAAGTCAACATTGAAACGCAAGGAGTCCGTCAAGCCGGCCAAGTCCTTGAAATCAAAGACCGAGGAATGCGAGGACGGCCGTTTGCACCTCTGCGGCTACCTGGGCGATCTCGCCTGCGGCGTCTATGACGCGGAAACGTTCCGGCTCCCGGTCGGCCAGTTGACGATAGGCCTCGCGCACGCGCCGGCGGAAGTCGCGCGCCTGCTCGTCCATGCGGTTCAAGACACCGCGTTGGAGAGCCCGCTGAAGGCCGATGTCGGGGTCCAGATCGAGCAGCAGGGTCAAGTCGGGCCACAGATCGCCGCATGCCAGGCGATGCAACTCGCGCACGACCGGCTCGCCCAGCCCGCGGCCGTAGGCTTGGTATGCGATGGTCGAGTCCGTATAGCGATCGCTGAGCACGATGGCGCCACGCGCCAGCGCGGGCCGGATCACGCGAGCGACGTTCTGGGCGCGTGAGGCGAAGTAGAGCAGCAGTTCCGCTTCTGGCGCCAGCTCGCTGTTGCGCTTGTCGAGCAGGATGGCGCGGATCTGCTCTCCGACCGGCGTGCCGCCGGGCTCCACAGCCACGACAACGTCGAAGCCCCGGTCCCGCAGCCAATCCGCCAGCAATGCGGTCTGTGTCGTCTTGCCTGCGCCGTCCACCCCTTCGAAGCTGATGAAGCGACCCGCGCCGCGTTCAGTCGTAGACATAGTGCAGGACCTTCTTGAGGTCCTCCCACGCTTCGCGCTTGGCGTTTTGATTGTACGGCCGGAGCAGATAGGAGGGATGGTACGTCACCATGACCGGGATGTTGCGCCAGCGATACCACCGCCCGCGCAGCTTGGTGACTCCTTCCCTTGTCCCGAGCAATGCGCGCGCTGCGGTCGCGCCGAGCGCGCAGATCGCCTTGGGCCGGATCGCGGCCAGCTGCCGGAACAGGAACGGACTGCACGTCTCGATCTCGTCGGCTTCCGGCGTACGGTTGTTCGGGGGGCGGCACTTGACCACGTTGCAGATGTAGACGTCGGCGCGCAGCAGCCGGATCCCCTCCCGCCGGGCGGTATTCTCGATCATCTGCGTCAGCAACTGGCCCGCACGTCCGACGAAAGGAATGCCCTGCGCATC
The DNA here is from genome assembly GCA_025062235.1 of Bryobacteraceae bacterium. Classification (GTDB taxonomy): domain Bacteria; phylum Acidobacteriota; class Terriglobia; order Bryobacterales; family Bryobacteraceae; genus DTHT01. The sequence continues at coordinate 16,964 of JANXAE010000041.1, read as the reverse complement.
CTCGTCCGCGCCCGGCCCCTCGCCCACGAACACCAGCTTCGCCCGAGGATTGCCGTCCCCGAACACGATCCGGGTGCGCTCCCGATGCAGGCGGCACCTCGTGCATTCGCCCAGATCGGCGCGAATGTCTTCCAGCGTCTCGCTCGGCCCTGGTTCCGCCGCTTCGATCAACAGGGGCGAGGCCGGCTCGCCGCCCGCATCATCGAACAGCTCACCCCCGGCCTGCGACCTGGTGGGTGCCGTCTTGCTCCGGTAGAGCTCGCGGATGCCGAGATCGCGCAGGTACTCCAAATACTGGCGCAGCAGCTGCGGGTTCATCGCGCCGCATGCAGGCTCAACCGGAGCTGGAGCGTCCGGTCCAGGATCTTGTCGGCCAGCTCGCGCTTGGAGCCGCGCCCCAGCTGGATCGTCTCGCCCGTGCGCAGCACCAGCGTGAGCTCGTTGTCGTCGGCCCCGAAGGCGTCTTCCACCCGGTTGGCCACCAGCATGTCGCAGTTCTTGGCTAGCAACTTTCGCCGGGCCTCCTCGACCAGGTTCTCTGTTTCCGCGGCAAAGCCCACCAGGATCCGGTCGCCCTTGAGTTGGCCCACCTCGGCCAGGATGTCCGGCGTTGGATCCAATTCGAGCGACCAACGCGCCGCCGATTTCTTGCGCTTCTGTCGTGGAACCTCGGCCAGGTAATAGTCCGCGACGGCGGCGGCCTTGATGACGATGGTGGCTTCGGGCAGCCTCTCGAGAACCGCCTCGCGCATCTGCGTCGCCGTCTGGACGCGCACCAGCTCCGCGCCCGTTGGCGGCGCCAGCTGCACCGGGCCGGAGATCAGGATCACGCGCGCGCCGCGTGCCAGTGCGGCTTCCGCCAGGGCGTAGCCCATCTTGCCGCTCGAGCGATTGGAGATGAAACGTACGGGGTCGAGAGGCTCCTGCGTGGGTCCCGCCGTCACCAGCACGCACTCGCCCTCGAGATCGCGTCGCCGCGCGGCAGCCGCTTCGATGGCCTCCACGATGCGCGCCGGATCTGCCAGCCGGCCGGGGCCTACCATGCCGCAGGCCAGCGGTCCCTCTTCCGGCTCCACGATCACGTGCCCGCGCTGCCGCAGCGTTTCCACGTTGCGCTGCGTGGCGGCGTGCCGCCACATGTGCGTGTTCATCGCCGGCGCCAGCACCACCGGGCCAGAGAACGCAAGGTACAGCGCGGTCAGCAAATCGTCCGCCAGCCCGTGAGCGAACCGCGCGAGCAGGTTCGCCGTCGCCGGGGCCACTGCAAGCAGTTCGCACTCCTGCGCGACGCGGATGTGCTCGGTGGCGCTGGCCAGCGTCTCTTCGGAGCCCCGGGGGAACAACTCGGTAAGGACTTTCCGTCCCGTGAGCGCGGCGAAGGTGAGCGGTCGGACGAACTGCTGCGCCGCCGAAGTCATAACGACCTGCACGGAGTGGCCACGTTCCAGAAGGACACGGGCCAGCTCCGCAGCCTTGTAGGCCGCAATCCCGCCGCCCACGCCGAGGACGAGATTCATGAGGTCTCCAAGCTGCCCAGCAGCCGCTCTTCGGACGGCTCGACCGGTCGCCTGGCCGATCGCGCCGGATCCTCCCATTTCACCAGCCCGCGGCGCACTTCTTCCATGGCGATGACCGTCGGTTTCTTCGATGCCGTGGGCAGCATCGGGCGCTTGCCAGATTGGAGCTGCCGCGCGCGCTTGGCGGCGACGATGATGAAGCGGTAGGTGCTCTGCTCCGGGTCGTCCGGAATCGCGATCACGTTATCGCGAGTGGTGCGGTTGGCCATCGGGATCCTGCTCTCCTCCCTCTAAGGCCTCCGCCTCCGCGCCCGTGCGGGCCTCGAACCGGGCCAGGATGGCGCGAGCCAGCGGTTCCATCCGCGTCCGCTTGAGTCTCTCAGCCTCGATGATGGCCGCCAGCCGCTGCGCCGCCCGTTCCAACTCGTCATTCACCAGCAGGTAATCATATGCGCCGTAGGCAGCCAGCTCGCGCGCCGCCTCCCCCAGCCTCCGACGGATCGCCTCCTCGGCATCTTCGGAGCGCCGGCGCAAGCGCCGCTCGAGCTCTTCCGGCGAGGGTACGAGCACGAAGACGGAAACTGCGTCGGGTACGCTACCTTTCAATTGTCGCGCACCCTGCACGTCTATGTCCAGCACCAGGTCTCGCCCCTCGGTCGCAGCCCGGTCAAGGTAGCTGCGGTGCGTGCCGTAGTACTGGCCGAAGACCACTGCCCATTCCAGAAACTCGCCCCGGCGGATGCGCTCCTCGAACGCCTCGCGGCCGATGAAATGGTAATGCTCCCCGTCGCGCTCGGCCCCCCGCGGTTCGCGCGTCGTGTAGGAGACCGAGAACAGCAGGCCAGGCACGGTCTTTAGCACCTCCCGCACCAGGGTGGACTTGCCCGAGCCCGAGGGCCCCGAAACGATGTAGACGATCGGCGCGCGCTGGCCCGCTCCCTCTTTCATCGCACACCCCGATTCATTCCAGATTCAGAGCCTGTTCGCGGAGTTTCTCGATTTCGGCCTTGGCGGCCAGCGCCAGCTCCGTGATGGGCAGGCCGGCCTCGCCCGTTCCCGCCGTCTTGGCCAGGATCGTGTTGGTTTCCCGTTGCATCTCCTGCAACAGGAAGTCGAGTTTCTTGCCTATTTCACCGCCTTCCTCGAGCAGCGCTTCCACCTGCTGGGCGTGGATCTTCAGGCGGGTGATTTCCTCGCTGATGTCGCTGCGCTCGGCCAGGTAGGCTGCCTCCTGGGCCAGCCGCTGCTCGTCGAGCGGTAGTCCTTGCAGCAACTCTTGCAGCCGCTGCCTCAGACGTGATTCCCACGCCGGCAGGACCTGCCTGCGCAGCTCCTCCATGCGGCCCGCACATTCGCGCACCGCCGCGTTGCGCTTCCTCAACTCCGAGGCGATCTCCTCTCCCTCGCGTTCCCGCTGCTCGTTCAAGGCGGCCAGCGCGGCCTCCAACGCTTCCGCCAGACAGGCCTCCATTTCCAGCGGCGGCTCCTCCTCCACCATCTCGAACATGCCCGGCAAGCGCAGTGCTGCGTTCAGGTCGGGCTCGCCTTGCAAGCCATGCACCGCCGCCGCCCGTCGAAAGGCGGTCAGATAAGCGTCGAGCAGCGCCAGGTTCAGCACGACGGGCGTTTGCCGCCGCCAGTTCGTGAGCCGTACATGGACCTGCAAGTGCCCGCGCGCCACGTACCGCCTGATGACCGCTCGCAGGGCCGGCTCGAAACGCTCCAGTTCCGGCGGCAGGTGCAGGTGCGCGTCCAGGCCGCGGTGGTTCACCGACCGGACGCTGATCGCCAGTTCCGCTCCTTGCAGGCTCCGCCGCACAGCGGCGTAGCCGGTCATGCTCCGCACGCTCATGGGCTCGTGAGGGGATCGGGCTCCAGGAACTGGAGCTCGTGCAGCCGCTGATAGACGCCGCCCGCGGCTACAAGCTCTTCGTGACGGCCCGTCTCGACGATCCGCCCTCGCTCGAGCACCACGATCCGGTCCGCACGGCGGACGGTCGAGAGCCGGTGCGCGATCACGATGACGGTCCGTCCGGCCATCAGGTTGGCCAGCGCACGCTGGACCAGCAGCTCCGATTCGGTGTCCAGGTGCGACGTCGCCTCGTCCAGGATCAGGATGGGCGCGTTCTTGAGCAGAGCCCGGGCGATCGCGATCCGTTGTCGCTGGCCCCCGCTCAGCTTCACGCCGCGCTCTCCGATCAGCGTCTGGTAGCCCTGCGGCAGCTCGAGGATGAATTCCTCGGCCAGAGCGTTGCGCGCCGCCTCGCGCACCTCCTCCATGCTGGCCTCGGGCCGGCCGTACCGGATGTTGTTGGCCACTGTGTCGTTGAACAGGAAGGTGTCCTGCGCCACGATCCCGATCAGTCGCCGCAACGATGCCAGTTGGATCTCCCGCACGTCGTAGCCGTCAATCCGCACCGCGCCCGCCGTCACGTCGTAGAAGCGCGGCAGCAGGTTCACCAGCGTCGTCTTGCCCGCGCCGCTCGGTCCGACGACGGCCAGCACCTCGCCCCGCCTCACTTCCAGCCGGATGTCCTCGAGCAGGAAGCCGTTGGGCGAGCCCGGGTACCGGAAGCTCACGCGGTCGTAGACGATCTCCCGCTCGAAGCGTTCCAGCGGCCGCGCACCGGGCCGGTCCTGCACCTCTTCGGCGCGCGCCAGGTACTCGAAGACCTTCTGCGAGGCGCCCAGCGCCTGCTGGAAGATGTTGTGGATTCCGGTCAGCCGCTTGACCGGTTCGTAGAGCATCAGCAGCGCGATGACGAAGCTGGTGAATTGCCCGGTGGTCATTTCGCCCGCCTTGATCTGGTTGCGGGCGTAGGTGAGCAGCCCCACGATGGTCAGGGCGCCGAAGAACTCGATGAGCGGCGAGGCCAACGCCTGCTGCGCCACGTAGCGCAAGTTGCTCGAGCGGAGGCGCCGTGCTGCGGCGCGGAACCGTCCGGACTCGTATTGTTCGGCCCCGAAGGACTTCACCACCTGGTAGCCCGCAAGCGCCTCCTGCAAGATGTGAGTGAGCTCGGCCGCAGCGTCCTGCGCGCGCCGGGTCGTGCGCCGGATGCGCTGCCCGATCCGCGCCGTCGGCAGCAGCACGAACGGCAGCAGCGTCAGGCTCACCAGCGCCAGCTTCCAGTCTCTGTGGATCAGCACGCCCAACAGAAAAACCACCGCGAAGGACTGCCTCAGGAAATCCGCCAGCATGTGCGAGGTTGCCACCTGCACCTTGTCAATGTCGTTCATGATGGAGGAGATCAGCCGGCCCGTGGAATGCATCTCGAAGAACTGGAAGCCGTGTCGCAGCACCTTGTCGAAAACTCGCTGGCGAAGGTCGGTCACGGCCGACAGGCCCACGAAGTTCACCAGGTAGTTGCCGGCGTAATCGGCTGCGCCCTTGGCCAGGAAGGTGCTCAGGATCGCGAAGGCCACCATCGTCCAGACGTTGCGAATCCCTTCCGGAACGAGCTGATGCAGGTAGACTGGCTTGTCCACGATCGGGATGGTGAAAAGCTGCACCGGCACGTTGGGCGAAGCGGGATTCAGCACGCGATCGAAGACGGGCCCCACCAGCAGCGCGATCATGGCATGTGCGGCGCCGGCCACCGCCATCAACAGCACCGAGCCCAGCAGCGCCGCCCAGTAGGGCCGGGCATAGGAAAGCAGCCGCAGCAGGTCCTTCATGCCGCCATCCGCAGGCGCAGCAGCGCGCCGAACACCTCTTCTTCGCTCACGCGCCCGATTCCGCCGCGCGCCACGACGACCTCGCAGACGGTCTTCCACGGGCGCCATAGCTCGAAGTCGGAATCCCCGAAGATGACGAGCACAGGGCGCCCGAGCGCCGCCGCCATATGCGCCGGGCCCGAGTCGTTGCCGATGAACAGCGCAGCGCCCGCCAGCAGGGCCTTCACCTGGTCGAGCGGCGCTCCCACGACGCAGCGGAACGACGAAAAGGCACCCAGATCCTCACCCGGACCCGCGATGAAGACCGGCTCCAGGCCCCACTCCTGCTGCAATCGCCGGGCGATCCCCGCGAACCTCTCCGCCGGCCACGTCTTCGACGGCTTCGAAGCCAACGGGTGAATCACGGCGTACTCGCGAGCGGGCTTCGGCGCCGCGGGTGGAAAGAGCCGCGCCGGCGGCACCTCGTCCCGGGGAACGCCGAGATAAAACATTGCGGAAGCGATATGTTCGGCTGTATGGACCTTCCGTCGAAGCCCGAGAATCTGCTGGGCCGTGGGAATGCGCACATTGTAAAGCCAGCGGTAGCGGAAATGCGCGAAACCTGCCCGCCAGCGCGCCAGCGACGCCGCGGTCAGCCAGGCGCTGCGTGGCCCCCCGTGCAGGTTGAGGCTCAATCGCGGCCTCCACTTCCAGCACGCCGCCGGCTCCGGCTCGAGCAGCTCGTCCACGTCCGGGTTTCCCTCGAACACAGCCCGCCAGCTCCGTTCCACCACCACCGCCAGGCGCAGATCGGGCCGATAACGCTTGAGGAGCTCGAGCGCTGGCGTGGTCAGCACGCAGTCGCCCAGCGATCGCAGCCGGATCACCAGCACGCGCGATCCCCCTGGGAGCCTCTCCAGAATCTTCGCTCGCGCCTTCACTCCTCTTCGATGACCGCTTCCTCTACCAGCATCACCGGGATGTCGTCGCGTATTGGATAAACGCGCTTGCAGGCCACGCACTTCAGGCCGCTCTGGTCGGCCTTCAGCTCCACCGGCTGCTTGCAGAGCGGGCAAACCAAGATCTCCAGCAACTCCCTGCTGATGGCCATAACCGGTTTCCCAGTCTATCAGAACCCCGCAGCTGCGGACCCTGTCACGCCACGACCGCCGGCGCCGGGGCGTGGTCCTCTGGCGAGGGCGGGCACGCTTCACCTCGCATGGGGTCCCTGGCAGCGCTCACGCCCGCAGCAGGATTCCAGAACGTACAGGCCCTGCGGGAAGCAGCTCCGCCCGGTGTTGCGCTTCGAACGGAAGCTAGCGGCAACGCTCGCCGCAGCGGGCCGCGATCACCATCTGTAGCGCCGTGAAGTACTCCGCCGCGCTCACCGAGCGTGGCCGTCTCTCGTTGCTCGCAGTCGTGCGTGGCTCCTGCGGGTCCGTCTTGTGGGCCACCACCACGTCCAAGGCCGGCAGCACCGTCAGATATTGGCCGTACGCGCCCATGCCGGTGTACGCCCCCGCCATCGGCCCGGCGCGGCCCGGTGCATCCCAAACCCACCACATGTAGCCGTAACCCCAGAGCTGGCCGGTCCCGTAAGCGTTCTCGCGCTGGGGCAGCGGATTGAGCTCGCTGAGCGGTGTCACCAAGGAAACGATCTTACGCGCCCAGTCTCGCGGGATCACCTGCCGCCCCGCCCAGGCGCCCTCGCGCAACATCAGGTAACCCAGCCGCGCCATATCCCGCGTGGATAGCCACATGTGATAGGCCGGGTACATGGATCGCTTCGCATCGCCGGCCTTCTTTTGTTTCGAGCGGTCGAAGTCCTGCATCTCGACAGGCCGGGCCAGGTCAGTCTCGAGCGCATCGTAGATGTCGCGGCCCGTAAGCCGTTCGAAGATCGCGCCCGCCGCGTTGAAGTCCCAGTTGTTGTAAAGGAAGTAGGTCCCCGGTTTCTGCGATCCGCGGGGTGGGGCCATGGCGGTCGAATCGCCCGGGTTCGACGCCGGGTGGTAAATGCCGCTGCGCGCCGTCAGCAGGTGCTCGATCGTCGCTTCCTGCTCGATGGGCAGCAGTCCCTGAATGTCGGTGAAGCCAAGTTCCCGGAGCGTCGTCTGGAGCCGGATCTTGCCGGAGGCGACGTAGTTGCCGTACAGCATGGCCAGCACGCTCTTGCGCACGCTCGCCAGATAGCTCAGCCGTGTGACGTCTCCGTACTCGAACACTACGCGGCCGCCGGCCACGACCATCATGGCGGTCGTGTCCAGTGTACGCAGATAGGACCGCAGCGCGTCCAGCCGGGCCCGCGAGAAACCCGCCGATTCCGGCTCGCTGACGCGTTCCCAATCCTTGCCGGGGTAGACCGCGCTGCCCGTCTGCGCGGCGCAAGCCGTCGCGAACGCCAGGAAGGCTGCGAACGCCGCACGTCGGAGTCGTCCTCCTGCCCTCATCGCCCGCACCTCACTGGGCGGCTCTCATCTCTTCCCGCGCCTTGGCGATCACCGCCAAGTACTGCCGCGCACGCTCCGTGATGACCTCGTAGCGGCCCTCTTTCAGACTCTTGGCGTCCACCAGCTCCGCGCCTACCGCGACCGCACATGCGCCCGCCTTCAGGAATTCGCCCGCCGTCTCCAGGTTGACCCCGCCCGTGGGGATCATCTCGATGTGCGGGAACGGCGCTTTCAGCGCCTTGATGTACTTCGGCCCGCCCACATTGCCGCAGGGGAAAATCTTCACGATGTCGGCCCCCGCATCCCATGCTGCCAGCACTTCGGTGGGCGTCAGCGCGCCGGGGATGGAAACCTTCGAGTAGCGTCGCGCCATCTCGATGGTCTCGAGCTTCAAGCCCGGTGACACGAAGAACTCCGCCCCGGCCAGCATGGCTGCACGCACGGTCTCGGCGTCCAGCACCGTACCCGCGCCCAGCACGATCTTGTCGCCCAGCGCATCGGCTACTTTCTCCAGCGCCCGTAGTGCGCCCGGGACCGTCATCGTGATCTCGGCCGCCCGGATCCCGCCTTCGTAGATCGCCTCCACCGCCCGCACGGCCGTCTCTGCGCTCGGCGCCCGCACGACCGGCACGATCCCGATCTCTATGATGGACGAAAGAATTTCCTGCTTCGTCATAACGCTCTGATCTTACCAGCCTCCTCGGCCCGCCGGCGCTCTCGTTGCCGGGAAGGGCCTGCCCGCACCGTCCCGGACCGCGCCCCCCTGTCGGTGATACAACGACTTTCACGCGCCTGCCGGTGGCCGGCTGCCGGTACCTGCGGACGGTCGGCGTGGCCCTCACTCCAGCGCCTTTGAGCGCCTCCTCACGCCTTTGACCGGGCGCGGCGGCTGTTCGCGAGAGGTACCGGAGTCGCGGCTCGGGACGACGAGACTGCACGGAAGCTCGGCAGCAGGCTTGCCGCCACCGCTGCGACGCGGACTTGTCTGAAGGATGTTCGCACGCCACCCATGCGGGCGTCTTCCGGCAAGCACGCAAGCCGATTCCCCTGCACCCGGGAAAACCCGGTCCGGACCGAACCCTCACCAGTCCACAACCGATCCATCCTCGGGGTCGTAGGTCTCCGGATTCCTCCAGTCGTGGCCGATCTTGTCCGCCATGGCGTTCTCGTCGAGCTCGATACCCAAGCCGGGCCCGGTCGGGATGTCCACGTACCCGTCCTTGACCACGAAGGGTTGCTTCAGGTATCCCTCGCCCAAGGAGACTTGTTCCTGGCAGAGGAAATTTGGGATGGAGGCGGCAAGCTGGATTCCCGCGGCCAACGAGATCGGTCCGAGCGGGTTGTGCGGGGCGATCGTCGCATAGAAGGCTTCCGCCATACCGGCGATCAGGCGGCACTCGGTGATTCCGCCCGCATGGCAGAGATCGGGCTGCAGCACGCGCGCCGCGCCTTTCTGGAGCACCTCCAGGAATCCCCATTTCGTGAAGACCCGTTCCCCGGTCGCGATCGGCAGATAGGTCGAGCGCGCGATCTCCGCCATCACGTCGTGGTTCTGGCAGTTGATGGGTTCCTCGACGAACATGGGCTGGTAGGGTTCGAGCGCCTTGATGAGTAACTTAGCTGTGGCGGGACTGATCGCTCCGTGAAAGTCAATGGCGATGTCCTTGTCCTTGCCCGCAATCCGTCTGAGCTCGGCGAAACGCTCGGCCGCGTACTCCACCTCCGCCGGCGTCTCGATGTAACGCGACGGTCTTCGCTTGGCCGGCCCGCACTTGAACGCCGTGAAGCCCTGCGCCATGCGTTTCTTCAGCAGTTCGGGCGTTCCCGCGTGGGCGTACACCCGCACACGGGTGCGCGTCGGCCCGCCCAGCAGCTCGTAGACCGGAACCCCCAGCGCTTTACCCTTGATGTCCCACAGTGCGATGTCAATGCCGCTCAGCGCGCTGGTCAGGATCGGGCCACCGCGATAGAACGCGTGCCGGTAGATCGCCTGCCAGTGATGGACCACCCTCCGCGGATCCTTGCCCACCAGGTACGGCTCCACCTCCCTGACCGCTTCCGCGCACGTCCGCGCCCGCCCTTCCAGGATGGGCTCGCCCAGACCTACGATGCCGGCGTCGGTGTGGATTTTCAAAAACAGCCACCGTGGCTTGACCAAAAACGTTTCCAGCTTGGTGATCGTGAGCTTCTCGCGCGAGGGAAGCGGCGCGTTCCGTTCGATGCGTTCTTTCGTTTCCGGCTCCAGCGCGGGCAATGCCGTGCCGGCGAGCGCCGCCGCCGTCACGCTCCTTCGGCTGAGCTTTCCGTTCATGTAATTCTCCCTCCGGCCTGCGTTCACCTTACCGCAGCGCTTGCGCGACGATCAAGACTCCGCCTCGCTGCGTGTGCGCGTCGGGCCGAATCCCCGGCAGCTTCCGATCGAAACGGCACGGAACGTCCTTCCCGGCGCGGATTCCACTCGCCGTCCTTTCGCCGGCACCCCAGGGGTGCTGCCCCCTCCGCCTCGCCCGGCGCCCCGCTGTTGGCGATCCCTGGATCGCGTCCGCGCAGGCCCGCCGGTGCCGATCGGGGTCGTTGAAATCGTCTGGGGATCCGGCCGCCGCCCGCAGCCCTCCCGTTAGACTGGTCTTTCCGGTGGACCTCTCGACCCCGCTACAGTTCGTCAAAGGCGTGGGCCCTGCGCGCGCCTCGGCCCTGGAATCCAAGGGGCTGAACACGGTCGAAGACCTCTTGCTCTACCCTCCCTTCCGTTACGAGGACCGAACCAACCTAAAGCTCATCGCGCAGTTGGCCCCCGGCGAAATGGCCACCGTGATCGCCGAGGTGCGCACCGCCCGGCTGTCCGCTTTCCGCCGCCGCGATCTCGGGCTTTTCGAAGCCACCTTCACCGACGCCTCCCGCGCCGTCCTGCTGGTCAAATGGTTCCACGCCTCTTACCTCGCCGATGTGCTCGAGCCCGGCCAGCGCGTCGCGCTCTACGGCAAGGTCGAATACGATCCCTTCGCCGGACGCCTCGCCATGCTGCATCCGGAATTCGAGATCCTCTCGGATGAGGACGAGGCTGATGCAGCCCTGCATGTTGGCCGCGTCGTGCCGGTCTACGAGGCCGCGGGCAAGGTCACCACTCGCGTCTTCCGCCGACTGATCCACTCCGTGCTGGAAAGACTCGCGCCTCCACCCGACCCCCTGCCCGCCTCCATCCGCCGCCGTCTCCACTTGCCTGACCTCTGGACCGCCCTCCGCAGTCTTCACTTCCCCGCCGAACAGGAAGACCTTCAGCTGCTCAACGCCTTCCGTACCGCCGCCCAGATCCGGCTCATCTTCGAGGAGTTCTTCTGGCTCCAGTACGGTCTTGCCGTCAAGAAGAATTCCGCCCGGCGGCAAGCCGGCATCGCTTTCCAGCTCACCGATCGCGTGCGCGAACAGATCAAACGCATGCTCCCTTTCAAGCCCACTGCGGCGCAGAAGCGTGTGCTGGCCGAGATCGCCCGTGACATGGCCCGGCCGCACCCCATGAACCGGCTCTTGCAAGGCGACGTCGGCAGCGGCAAGACCTTGGTCGCCGCCGAGGCAGCCATCATCGCCATCGAGAACGGCTACCAGGTTGCGATGCTCGCCCCCACCGAGATCCTCGCCGCCCAGCACTATTTCTACTTCAAGCGGCTTTTCCAGAAGCTCGGCTACCAGGTGGGCCTGCTCACCGGCTCTTCCAGCAAACGCGAAAAGATGCAGATGAAGAAACTGCTCGCTCAAGGGCTGGTGCATTTCGCCGTCGGCACCCATGCCTTGCTGGAGGAAGACGTCGAGTTTCAGCGCCTTGGCCTCGCCATCATTGACGAGCAGCACCGCTTCGGCGTGCTCCAGCGCCTCCGGTTCATGCGCAAGGGCGTGCGTCCGGATGTCCTGGTCATGACGGCGACTCCCATTCCTCGCACTCTCGCCCTCACCCTCTACGGCGATCTCGACGTCTCGGTTCTCGACGAATTGCCCCCCGGCCGCAAGCCGGTCATTACGCGCCACGTGACCGAAGATCAGATCGAACGCGTCTGGAGCTTCGTCAAGACGCAGATCCAGTCCGGTCGCCAGGCCTATGTCGTCTGTCCGGCCATCGAGGAATCCGAGACCCAGGCTCGCCGGGCAGCCGAGAAAACGCACCGCCACCTCGCCCAGCAGGTCTTCCCTGATCTTTGTGTGGGTCTGCTGCATGGGCGTATGCCCGCCGAGGAAAAGGAAGCGGTCATGGAAAGCTTCAAGCGCGGTGAAATTCAGTTGCTCGTCTCCACCACCGTCATCGAGGTCGGCGTGGACGTGCCGAACGCCACCGTCATGGTCATCGAGCAGGCCGAACGCTTCGGGCTCGCCCAGCTCCACCAGCTCCGCGGCCGCGTTGGCCGCGGGGCGGAGCAGAGTTACTGTATTCTGGTCACTGGGCCGCTCAACGACGCCAGCCGGGAGCGCATCCGCACCCTGGTCGAATCTGCGGACGGCTTCCATATCGCGGAAATGGATCTCAAGCTGCGTGGCCCCGGGGAATTCTTCGGCACGCGCCAGGCAGGAGTCCCTTCCTTGCGCGTGGCCAACATCCTGCGCGATAGCGAGTTGCTCGAGCTGGCTCGCCGTGAAGCGGCCGTTTTCTTGCATTCGGGACCGGAGGACGAGCAGCGGCGCGCGCTCGAATTCCTGCGCGGTCACTGGCAGCGCCGTTTTGGTCTGGCTCAGGTGGGCTGATGCGGGTCATCGGCGGCCAATTCCGCAGCAGGCGTCTGAAAACCCTTCCCGGGGAGGCTCTGCGTCCGACCCCAGACCGCCTGCGGGAAGCCCTCTTCAACGTCCTGGCCCCCGAAATCGAGGGCGCCGTCTTCCTCGACGCCTACGCGGGCACCGGCGCCGTGGGTATCGAGGCACTCAGCCGCGGCGCTGCTCGCGCCATCTTCATCGAGGCCGATCGCGCCGCCATTCGCGTGCTGCGCGAGAACCTGGCCTCGCTCGGCCTCGATGCCCAGCGTGCGGAAGTCGTACACGCCCACGTCCTCAAGCGCCTGGCCGCCTTCCGGGCCGATATCGTCTTCCTCGATCCACCCTACGCGCTGGATCGCGAGTACGAACCGGCCATGAGGATCCTGGCAGAAAATCCGCCTCGTCTGGTCATCGTTCAGCACCACCGCCGTCATGAACTGGCCTCGCACTACGGCTGCCTGCGCCGCGTGCGCCAAATCCGGCAGGGGGATAACGCACTCAGCTTCTACCGGGCGGTGGCTCCCGATCCGCACGGACCTGCCGTCCCCAGCTCCGGTTGAGCGCGTGTTGTGGCGAGGACCCGCCGTTTGTCTCCGTCCCCGCCGTACTTCCGGCAGGAGCACGAGAGCAACGAGGCGGAAGGGATTCGATCCGCCGGAGGACAGGCGTGGCTTTGCTGGCAATGGCACGGCCTGCGCGTGCCTTTCTCTGCGGGCAGTGGCCCCGTCCGGGTCCGCAACCGCGGGGACCTGCGCATTCCACCGGCTGCCGGTGCTCGAGCTTGGGCTGGCCGCCGCCCGAGGCCCCTGGCCTCCGGTCGGGCGTGATCCGGCCGCTTGCGCCCCCAAAGGGATTGAATCTCCGGGGCGCTGCCGCACGGCCGACGTTCTCTTCGGCGTCGCCCGGCCAGTTGCGCGAGGCTAGCTCGCGACGGGTTCCGATTCCCAAATCCTCAGTCCGAAGCGGCTCAGGAAGATCGGGATGTGGCGGTATCGTGGGTTGGTCTGCTCGATCTCGCGGATCATGGCCCGCTTGCTCGCGCGATCTTGGCCGCTCAGAATCGTCACCGAACCGCCCGTGCCGCCCGCGCCGTTTACCTTCCAGCCCAGCGCTCCGTGCGCGCGGGCGATCTCGATAATGCGACGATGGTGCGGCCCTACCAGCGCGGGGTGCAGGTTCGCCTGCGCCTCGGTGTTCTCGATCATCGCGCGGCCCAACGCAGGGAAGTCTCCCGTGTAGAGTGCATCCCGCGACTTCTCCGCCGTCAGCCGCAGAGGCTTCAGTTGCGGCGCCTCCGGCCCTGCGTTCTCCAGTTTGCGGATCACCATCTGGTGCACTTCGGACGAGGAATGCGCTTCGCCGACGTAGATCAGCGAGAGTCGGCCTTCCAGCTCCCACCAGATGGGATCGGGGACGCGAACGGGACTGACTGCGGCGTAGGGGTAACGGAACATCTCGATGGAATTGATCCCGCCGTAAGATGAGGCGATCTGGTCCTGGATGCCGCACTGCTGCTTGAGCAGTTCGGTCTCGATTCTCTGAGCAGCCAGCGCCACTTCGTGCGGGCACATGCGGCCGGGCGTCAACCAGTCGAGCGCCCCGATCAGCGCCACGCTCACCGCGGCTGAGGTGCCCGTCGAGCAGCCGCTCGGGGCCTCGCTGTAGAGGGAGACCTCGATGGCCAGCCGCTCGGGCACGCCCATGTACTCGATGGCCGCCTCGAGCAGCGGATGCTTGTCGTAGGTGCCGCGGGGCGGCTCGATCGAATAGCGTTGCCCGTAGTTTTCGGCATGGATCGTGATGCGCGCCGTCTCGCCCCGCTGCTCGCGAACGCGGACTTGCACTTCCGCATAGGGATACACCGCAAGGTTGAACACCTTGCCCTGCCCGGCGAACCAAGTGTCTGTCCAACCGCCGTTATCGCAGATTCGTATGGGGGCAGTCGCGTTGATGACGCGAAGCAGCCGGCCTGGTGGACTCACTGGAACTTATACGCGCCGGGGCGAGGCAGCGGCGGCGGCTCCATCTTCACGTCATAGCCGAACTCCTTGGGCGTCAGATCCTGCTGGGAGTTCATGATCATCTCCCAGGTGATCTCCTGCCCAGAGTAGGCCGACTCGCGCGCCATGATGCAGGTCATCGTGCTCTCGGCCACCGCCATGCCGTGATTGATGTAAGGACCTTCGCCCAGGATGCTCTTGACCATGTCAATGTGTTCCTGCACCTGGCCGTTGATCCCCTTGGTCCCCAGGTCGTTGCCGGTCGAGCGGCCCTTGGTTCCCACGATCAGGTCGTTCACGACGCGGTAGCAGCCCTGCGGATACTGGCGGCAGTGGCTTGCGTAACGTACCCCGTTTGGATAGACGAAGTCCGAGAACATGTGATCGTAGATGTTGCCGTACAGCTCTTCCCGCGGCCGCCAGGCGGCTCCTCCTGACGCAACGACGCGCACCGGGTGGGCGCCCATCACCCAGTTGATGAAGTCAATGTTGTGGAAGTGCTGTTCGACGATCTGGTCTCCGCACAGCCAGAGGAAGGAGTACCAGTTGCGGTGCTGCCACTCCATGTCGCCCCACCGGGGATCGCGCGCCTTGGCGTGCATCACCGGGCCGCTCAGATAATTCGAGTAGAGGGCGACGATCTCGCCGATCGCCCCCTCCTGGATTTTCTGTACGGTCTCGATGTACTCGCGTGTGGAGCGCCGCTGCGCACCGGACATCACCGTGAGCTTCTTTTCTGCGGCCTTGAGCGCAGCGGCCATGAACCGCCGGCAGCCCACGGGATCGGTCGCCACCGGTTTCTCGCAGAACACGTGTTTGCCCGCTTCGATGGCCGCTTCGAAATGGATGGGACGCCACCCGGGCGGCGTGCAGAGCATCACGATGTCCACGTCGGTGGCGATCAACTTCTTGTATGCGTCGAAGCCGATGAAGCGGTGCTCGGGATCCACTTTGACCCGATCCGCGAACTGTGGGTTGCTCTTGAGCCTGGCGAGGTTCTTCTCCAGATGGTCCTCGAAGATGTCCGCCATGGCCACCACTTCGACGTTCGGGCATCCGGTGAGGATGTCCCGCACGGCACCGGTGCCGCGTCCGCCCACGCCGATCAGGCCGGCACGCAGCTTGGCCTGGCCCCAGCCGCGCACCAGCTCCGGGCGGACGATGGTGAAAGCCGCCGCTCCGGCCGAGGCCTGCAAGAAGCGCCGGCGGCTCCCGGACTGCAAGGTTCCCGCTTCAGGCATGCTCCCCCTTTCAGATGAACTTGTACTGCCCGGGCACGGGCAGCGGCGGCGTCTCCAGCTTGGCGTCGTATTCGAAGCTCTTGGGATAGAGATCGAGTTGGGAGTTCATGATCATTTCCCAGGTGATCTCCTGACCCGAGTACGCCGCCTCGCGCCCCATGATGCAGGTCATCGTGCTTTCCGCCACGGCCATGGCCTCGTTGATGTAGGGCCCGTTGCCCAGAATGCTGTTGACCATGTCAATCATCTCTTGCACGTACGGATCTATGCCCTTGGCGCCCATGTCGCGACAGTTGGTCCGACCTTTGGTCCCCACCAGCAGCTCGCTGACGTTGCGGTAGATGTGCGGCAGGTTCGGATACTGCCGGCAGTGGCTGCTCAGGCGCACGCCGTTGGGATACACGAATTCGGCATAGACGTGGTCGTAGATGTTGCCGTAGACCTCCTCGCGCGGCCGCCAGGCCACGCCCCCAGAAGCCACCACGCGGACGGGATGCGTCCCCATGAACCAGTTGCACACGTCAATGTTGTGCAGGTGCTGCTCGACGATCTGATCCCCGCAAAGCCAGACGTAGGAGTACCAGTTGCGGTTTTGATACTCCATGTCGCCCCACTTCGGGTTGCGCTTGCCTTTCTCGAAAGGCCAATTCGGTCCCTGGAACTGGAGCACCGGCGTGCCGATCCAATAGGCGTAGCAGGCCACGATCTCTCCGATCGCGCCGTCCCGGACCTTCTGCCAGGTTTCCACGTACTCGCGCTGTGAGCGCCGCTGGGCGCCGGATTTCACCGTAAGCTTCAATTCCTCGGACTTCTTGGCCGCGGCCATGAAGCGCCGGCAGCCCACGGGATCGGTGGCGAAAGGTTTCTCGGCGAAGACGTGCTTCTTCGCGTTCACGGCCGCCTCGAAGTGCTCGGGCCGGTAACCGGGGGGCGTGCACAGCAGCACGATGTCAATGTCCGAGGCCAGCACCTTCTTGTAGCCGTCGAAGCCGACGAAGCGGCGTTCGGGATCCACTCTCACGCGGTCGGCGATCTTGGCGTTGCGCGGCGCTTCCTTGAGCTGTCGGTAGGACTTCTCCAGCCGGTCCTCGAAGATGTCGCACATCGCCA
>JANXAE010000041.1:0-242 GCA_025062235.1 Bryobacteraceae bacterium | reverse complement strand
GGGGCTGGTGTTTTTATTTGTCTGGCCGGCCTGCGTGCCTCTCCCGCCCCACCCCCCGGGCCCGGCGCGCCCCCGCCCCGCGCCGACGCCGCGCACCTGTTCCGGCCTGACAATCAGCAAGCTCGATGCCGCCGCAGCCTTACCGGCGGAAGATCTCAGAAAGGATCTGCGAGAAAGCGATTCGGCGCTCATACGGTTGCAACCTCGGGTGCCTATTGTATCCCAAGGCTGGCACGGGGGCG
>JANXAE010000040.1 GCA_025062235.1 Bryobacteraceae bacterium | reverse complement strand
CCGGTGCTGGCGATCTCCTGCGTCACCAACATGGCCGCCGGCCTGGCCCCGGGGCCGCTGTCCCATAGCGAAGTGCTCGAGACCGGCCGCTTGGTGCGCGACCAACTGGAACGCCTGCTTGAGGTCCTGCTTCCGCGGCTGTTGGCGGAGATCGAACGCGGCGGGGAGGGCTGACATGGATCCCCTCGTGGAAGCGGCCATCCGCGCGCTCGACAACGCCTGCGCCCCCTATTCGGGCTTCCGCGTCGGCGCGGCGCTCGAGGACGCTCAGGGCCGCATCTGGACCGGATGCAACATCGAGAACGCCACGCTCGGGCTCACCCTCTGCGCCGAGCGGGTCGCACTTTGCAAGGCTCTTTCCGAAGGTGCGCGCCGGTTTCGCCGCCTCGCGGTGGTGGCTGCGAGCCCGGTGCTCACGCCACCCTGCGGCGCCTGTCGCCAGCTTCTCTGGGAATACGCGGGCGATCTGGAGATCGTGCTGGCCGACGGGGTTCGAGCGACGGAATCCCTGCGCCTGCGCGATCTGTTGCCGCGAGCCTTCGATGCTTCGCATCTGCGCCGTTAGCCTGCTGGCGACGCTGCTCTGGGCTGCCGAGCCGGCCGACTGGATCGTCTCCGCCCGGTGGGTACTTACCATGGACCGCGAGGGGCGTCTGATCGAGAACGGCGCGGTGGCGGTGCGCGGCGCCCGAATCGCTGCGGTGGGCACGAAGGCCGAAATCGAGCGCCGCTACCGTGGCAGGAAACTGGATTGCGGACCATGCCTGCTGGCGCCGGGACTCGTCAACGCGCACACGCACGCCCCCATGTCATTGATGCGCGGGCTGGCCGACGATCGGCGGCTGCAAGAGTGGTTGGAGCAGTACATCTTTCCCGCCGAGGCCCGCAACGTGGACGCGGAATTTGTCCGCTGGGGAACGCGCCTGGCCTGCCTCGAGATGATGCTCTCCGGCACCACGACCTTCGCCGAGATGTACTACTTCGAAGACTTCGTGGCGGAGGCGGCCCGCGAGGCGGGCATGCGCGCAGTGCTGGGAGAGACGATCATTGATTTCCCGGCCCCCGACTTCAAGACGCCACAGGCCGCTCTGGAGTTCACGGAGCGATTCATCCGCCGCTTCCGCGACGATCCCCTCGTCGTGCCTGCCGTCGCGCCCCACTCGCACGAAACCACCTCCGAGGCGGTCTTCCGCGCTTCTCGTGCGCTGGCCAATCGCTACGGCGTTCCGCTGATGACGCACCTGGCCGAGACCCGGCAGGGGCGCGAGCAAGCCGAAAAGCTCCATGGGTTGAGCCCCGTCCGTCTGCTCGAGTCTTGGGGCGTCTTCGAAGGTCGCACCGTCGCAGCGCACGTGGTTTGGGTGGACGAAGGGGATCTCGAGATCCTCAGGCAGCGCACGGTTGGCATCGCGCACTGTCCTTCGAGCAACGCCAAGCTGGCCAGCGGCGTGGCCCCCGTGACGCGCATGCTGGCGATGGATCTGGCCGTGGGCCTGGGCACCGACGGTCCTGCGGGTAGCAACAACGACTTCAACCTCTTCGAGGAGATGGATCTCGCCGCCAAGCTCCAGAAGATCGTGACGGGTGACCCGCGAGCGCTCAGCGCGCGGCAGGCCGTCGAGATGGCCACGATCCGCGGCGCTCGCGCCCTGGGGCTTGCAGACCGCATCGGCTCGCTAGAGCCCGGCAAGCTCGCGGATCTGATCACCGTGCGGCTGGATCGCGTCCACGCGGTTCCGCTCTACGACGTGTACTCCCAGATGGTCTACGCCCTCAAGGGCGCGGACGTGCGGGACGTCATGGTTCACGGGCGCTGGCTGGTGCGGGACGGGCGCCCGCTCACCCTGGATGCGGCGCAAGTCACCGCCCGCGCCGCGGCTTACGCCCAAAGGATCCGCACTTCGCTGGCCGGATCTCGCCCCTAGCGCGACTGCGAAGCGGAGCATCCTTTTGCTATGTTCAAATGTTGCTCCCGAGGTGGGGGGATGAAACCCGCACTGGCCATCCTGCCCGCCGCTCGGATTGGCCGGTTCGTCGGCGCGGCGCTGATCGTGATCCTGCTGGCCTTGGCGGGATTGCTGTACAGCCCCTGGCACCGGCACAATCCGGCTGCCCGACAGGCCTGCGTCTTCTCGACCTTCGAGTCCAGTCCCACGCTGGAAGCCGGCGAGCATGTCCAGATCCAGCCTGTTTTGTGGGTCATCTGGCTGCCACAGACCGGCCCACCCGTCTGCCCGCAGGCCCCTTGCTTCAAACCGCACTGTGAACGTGCGCCTCCGGCCTGATCCCTCCCTCGTCTTTCGCATGGGATTGTGACGCAAGCTGAGGTGTGCCGCCCCGCGCCGCGTGCGGGGCGCAGACCGGGGAGGGGAAATGATGGTTGGCAAGAGAGGATGGTGGGCTGTCGCCCTCTCCTGTGCACTGGCGGCGGCTACACAGACCGAGAAGATCACGCTCGAGCGGGCGCTGGCCGAGGCCATGGAGAGCAATCTCAGCCTGCTGGCTGAGCGCGCGAACGTCGCCATCGCCGAGGCGCGATTGATCACCGCACGCCTGCGTCCCAACCCTGTGTTGAGCGCAGGGGGTGACCATCTCGATCTGCTCGGCACCGGCTTCGACGAGATCAACGGGGCGGGCCCGGCCGAGTTCAATTTCCGCGCGGATTTCACCGTCGAACGCGGCGGCAAGCGTCAGAGTCGGATCGCCGTGGCCGAATACGGCCGCGGGGTGGCCGAGCTGGAATTTCTCGACGCCGTACGCTCCCTCCGACTCGAGGTCCAGAACGCATGGGTGGATGCCTTGCTGGCGAGGGAGAAGCTCGCGCTCGCGCGCAGGAATCTCGAAACGCTCAACCGGATCGTCGAGATCAACCAGGCCCGCTGGCGCGCGGGGGATATCGCCGAGGTCGAGCTGATCCGCTCCCGCCTGGCTGCACTGGAACAGGCTAGCGCTGTTCGGCGGACGGAAGCGGAGGTGCGAAGTGCAATCATCCGTTTGCTCGGGCTGATGGGACGCACCCGCTTCCCCTCGGACGCGGAGCTTGTCGGCGAGTTGCGGCGCGATGCGGAAGTTCCGGCCCTGGATCGGGTGCGGCGCATGGCCTTGGAGCGCCGGCCCGACCTGCTCGCCCGCCGGCTCGCGGCCCGGCGGGCGGCCGCCGAGCTCAAGCTCGAACTGGCACGCGCCCGGCCCGACGTCATCCTCGGCAGCGAATATCGCCGCCAACAGGGGCTTGCGGGAACGGGCAACATGCTCGGCTTTTTCGTCGAGTTCCCTCTGCCCCTGTTCGACCGCAACCAGGGCGAGATCGAACGGGCGCGGCAGGAGTTGCGCCAGGTGGAGTTGCGCACGCGGGCGCTCGAGGCTGGGATCCTGGCCGAAGTGGAGAACGCGCACCAGCAATGTCTAGCTTCGCGACGGCTGCTCGAAGAGATCGAGAGCGGGTTGCTCGCGCAAGCCGGCGAGGTCCGCGACATCACCGAGTACAGCTACACTCGCGGGCAGGCGAGCTTGCTCGAGTTGCTCGATGCGCAGCGAACGTACAACGATTCTTTTGCGGCATGGACCGAAGCGCGGGCGGAATACGCTCGCAGTCTTTACCGCCTCGAGGCTTTGGCGGGCGGGGAGGTGAAGCCATGAAGCGCGGCCTCTTGCTGGGGTTGATCGCGTTGTGCCTGGGTTGCCACCGTCCTGCGGAGTCGCCCGGCGAGCGGTTCGCGGTCGAGGAGCGTCCCAAAGGCTGGATCAGCTTCGCCCCCGACTCTCCGCACTTGCGCGAACTTCGCATCGAGAACGTGTCGCTCAAGAAGTTCCCGGTCGCCGAAGTGATTGCTCCCGGAAAACTCGAGGTGAATCCCAACCGTGTCTCGCGCGTGCTGTTGCCAGTGCCGGGCCGCGTGCGGAGGGTGCTGGTCGCCTTGGGTGACGCCGTCAGGGAAGGCCAGCCTCTGGTCGTGCTGGAAAGTCGCGAGGCAGCCGAAGCGCTGGCCGCGTGGCGGCAGGCGCAGGCACAACTGCAGCAGGCCCAGGCCAATCTGGCGAAGGCAGAAAAGGACCTCGAGCGGTTGCGCGATCTCTATCAACATCGGGCCGCGCCCTTGAAGGACGTGTTGGCCGCCGAGAATGAGTTGGCGCAAGCGCGTGCGGCCGTCGAGCAGGCCGAAGCCGTCCGCGCCGAGGTGGCCCACCGTTTGGCTTTGCTGGGTGTGGATCCCCAGCACGCGGGGGCCGAGATCACGGTCCGTGCGCCCATCTCGGGCAAGGTCCTCGAGATTTCGGTGGCTCCGGGCGAATACCGGACGGACCCGGCGGCGCCGCTGATGGTGATCGCCGATCTGGGCACGCTCTGGGCGACCTCGCACGTGCCCGAAAACCAGATCCGGCTCATCCACTTGGGCGAGCAGGTGGAGATCGAACTGATCGCTTTCCCGGGCGAGGTGTTCCAGGGAAGGGTGCAGCGGATCGCCGATCTGGTGGATCCGCAATCGCGCACGGTGAAAGTGCAGGCCGAGCTGGCCAACCCGCAGGGACGCCTGCGCCCGGAGATGTTCTGCACCATCCGCCACACCCACGAGTGGCGTGCCATGCCGGTGGTGCCGGCTACAGCCGTGGTTCGCGCTGACGAACAGACGTGGGTCTTCGCCGAGCGCGCGCCCGGCCGCTTCGAACGGGTGCCTGTGGAGTGCGGCGAGGTGCGCGACGGAATGGTGGCCATCCTGAAAGGCCTCAAGGAAGGCGACCGCGTGGTCAGCCGCGGCGCTGCCCTGCTGGCCGTGTTCTGAGGCAACCCGATGCTGGCGGCTCTCACGCGCCTCGCCCTGAACCGACGTTTCCTGGTGATTCTGTTTTCTTTGCTGCTCGCCGCCATAGGCGTGTGGAGCTTCAGCGAGCTCAAAGTCGAGGCCTACCCGGATCTGTCCGACCCGCAGGTCACCGTCATCACCCAGTATCCGGGCTACGCTCCCGAGGAAGTCGAGCAACAGATCACGATTCCCATCGAGCGCGCCCTGACGGGCGTTCCCGGCGTGATTGGCCGTCGCTCGCGAACCATTTTCGGCCTTTCCGTCGTGGATCTCACCTTCGAGTACGACGCCGATCTTTACCGTGCTCGCCAGCTGGTGCTCGAGCGTCTGCGTGACGCGGACTTGCCGCCGGGCGTCGAGCCCAGTCTGGCGCCGCCCACGACCCCTGCCGGAGAACTCTACCGTTACGTGCTGGAGAGCGACCGACTGGACCAGCGAGAGCTGCGCGAGATCCAAGATTGGGTCATAGCGCCGCGGCTGATGCAGGTTCCCGGCGTCGGCGATGTCTTCGCCTTCGGCGGTCTCGTCAAACAGTACGAGATCGCTGTGGACCCCATGGCGCTCTACAAATACGGCCTCTCGATCCGGCAGGTGGCCGAGGCGGTGGCGGTGAACAACGAGAACGCGGGAGGCTCGCTGATCCGATCCGGCGAGCAGGCGCTGGCGGTGCGTGGCATCGGAAGGCTTCGCGGGCTCGGCGACATCGAGAACGTGGTGGTGGCGGCGGGCGACGGAGCGCCCGTGTTCGTGCGCGACGTGGCTCGCGTCCGCGTCAGCCACGAGCCGCCCACCGGCATCTTCGGCTTGAACGAGACCAGCGGGTTGGTCGAGGGCATCGTGGCCATGCGCCGCGGCGAGAATGCCAGCGAAACCCTGCGGGGTATCCGCGCAGCGGTCGAGGAGCTGAACAGCGGCGGACTGCCGGCCGACGTTCGCATCCGCCCGATTTATGACCGGACGGAGCTGGTGAGCAACACGCTGCGTACGATCTCGCGTACCCTGGCCGAAGGATTCGCGGTCGTTTTCCTCGTGTTGCTGTTCTTCCTGGGCAGCCTGCGCGCGGCTGTACTGACCGCCATCATCGTTCCCCTATCGTTGCTGTTCGCCTTCCTGGCGATGCGGCTGTTCGGCCTCACGGCCAGCCTGCTGAGTCTGGGCGCGGTGGATTTCGGCATCATCGTGGATGGCACGCTGGTGATGGTCGAGTGCATGTTGCGCCGGCTGCGCCAGGCAGGCCAGGCGGAGGGCTCCGATCCCAGAAGCGTTCTCTGCGACGCGGCGTTGAGCATCCAACGGCCGATCCTGTTTTCCCTCATCATCCTGATCACCGCCTACCTGCCCCTGTTTACCCTCGAGCGCGTCGAGAGGCGGCTGTTCATGCCCATGGCCTTCACGATCGTCGCGGCGTTGAGCGGCGCGCTGCTGTTCACCATGACCCTGGTGCCGGCGCTGGCCTCCTACCTGCTGCCTGGCAGCCGGCCCTGGAACAACCCGCTGCTGGCCTGGCTGACGGGTCGCTACGAGCGCGATCTCCGCTTCCTGTTGCGCCACGGCCGGTGGGTTGCGGTCGCTACCGCAGTGCTGATCGTCATCACCGCGGTGCTGGCGGCGGGCCTCGGGACAGAATTTCTCCCTCAGTTGGACGAGGGCGTGATCTGGGTTCGGGTCGTCCTGCCTCCGGGCAGCTCCCTGGAACGCTCAGCCGAAGTTGCCGACCGTTTGCGGGAATTGGCGCGGAAATCGCCGGAAGTTCTCCTCGTCAGTTCGCAGACGGGCCGGCAGACCTCGAACACCGAGCCGTTCGGGCCGAACCGCATCGAGCTGCTGATCGGCCTGCGGCCTTACAGCGAGTGGCCGCCGGGCAAGCGCAAATCGGACTTGGTGCGGGAGCTTTCCGAGCGTTTCCGGACCCACGTCCCGGGGGCGGCCTTCAACTTCACGCAACCCATCAGTGACCTGGTCATGGAGGCGGTCACCGGCTCGTCGGCCGATCTGGCCGTGCTGCTGAGCGGGCCGGACCTGCGCGTTCTGCGGGCGGCGGCTGCCCAGACCCTCGAGCTGTTGCGCCAGATCCGTGGCGCCGCCGACACCGCCATCGAGCAGGAGGGCGAACAGGCCCAGGTGCGCATCCGGTTGGACCGCTTGCAGGCGGCCCGCTATGGGATCAACGCCTCGGACTTGCAGCAGGTCATCGAGCTTGCCATCGGCGGCAGGCCCGTCAGCACCATGTTCGAGGGGGACCGCCGCTTCGACATCGTGGTCCGCTACGTCCCCGAGGCCCGGGGTACGTTGGCCGACATCGGTCAGATCCTGGTCCCCACCGCCAACGGCGGTCGCGTCCCGCTCTCCCAGGTGGCCGCCATCGAGGTGGCCGACGGCGCCACCATCATTGCGCGGCGCGAGAACCGCCGCCTGATCAGCGTGCGGACCAACATCCGGGGCCGCGACCAGGGCAGCTTCGTCGCCGAAGCTCAGCGGAAGTTCCGCGAGGGCGTCAAACTGCCGCCGGGCTATCAGGTCGAGTGGGGCGGCCAGTTCGAAAACCTCGACCGCGCCCGGCGGCGGCTCGCCTGGATCCTTCCCTTCACGGTCGTGATCATTTTCGGCCTGCTTTATTGGACCTTCGGCTCGGTTCGGGACGCGCTGATGGTTCTGACGGTGATTCCTTTCTCGGTGGTCGGGGGAATCCTGGCTCTCCGGATCCGGGGCATGCCCTTCAGCGTTTCCGCTGCCGTGGGCTTCGTCGCGCTGTTCGGCGTGGCGGTGATGTCGGGCGTGCTCTACATCAGCGAAATCAATCGCCTGCTGCGCCAGCAGCGCCGCGCATTGGAGGAGGCCGTGCTCGAAGGCGCCCGAATCCAGCTCCGGCCCCGGCTCATGCTGCTGACCGTGGCCATGCTCGGCATCATTCCGGCGGCGCTGGCCACCGGGATCGGGTCGGACGTGCAACGGCCGTTGGCCACCGTGGTGCTGGGCGGGCTGGCCTCGACGCTGGCCTTCACGCTGCTGGCTCTGCCCGCACTGTATTATCTCGTGCGCCGGGGCCGGGCTACGGGTTGAGGGCGCCGGTCCCGCCGGCCAGCCCACGCCGACAGCGGGTATGGCCGGCGGCAAGAATCACTAGAAACATTTTTCCGACTATTGTATGATTGGCACGATGCCTCAGGCGCTCGATCCGTGGGCGTGGGTCCAAGCTTACCTGGACCACTGCCGGATCGAAAAGGGCTTGTCTTTCAACACGATAGAGGCTTACCGGAGCGACCTGGAGCGCTTCGCCAGTTTCTGGAAAGAAAGCGGTCGCGGTGCGCCCCGCACCCGCCTGATCGCCGACTACCTGGACCGGTTGCGGACCCGCGGGCTCGACAGTCGTTCCATCGCCCGGCAGCTCAGCGTCCTGCGCGGCTTCTTCCGATTCCTCCTGCGCGAGGCCGCCATCAGCCGGGATCCGACCGAAGGTTTGAGGTCGCCCCACGCCTGGCATCGCTTGCCCTGCTATCTTTCGCTCGACGAAATCGAGAGGCTGCTGGAAGCCCCCGACGCGGCGAGGCCTGCCGGCCTGAGAGATCGTGCCATCATCCACCTGCTCTATGCCTCGGGCTTGCGGGTGAGCGAACTCTGTCAACTGCAATTATCGGACGTGAATCATGAACTGGGGGTGGTGCGAGTCTTGGGCAAAGGCAACAAGCAGCGGTTGGCGCCTGTGGGGCGTGCCGCGCTCGCGGCCTTGCAGATATACCTCGAGCAAGGTCGTCCGCGGCTGCTCGGACGACGGTCCAGCCCCTACCTGTTCGTCAGCTCGCGCGGTACCCGGCTGAGCCGGCAAGCTGTGTGGAAGCTTGTGGCCAGGCACGCGTTCCGGGCCGGACTGGACCGGCGGGTCTGGCCGCACGCCGTCCGGCACAGCTTCGCTACTCACCTGTTGGAGGGAGGCGCCGACTTGAGGAGCGTTCAGTTGATGCTGGGTCATGCCGACATTTCCACCACCCAAATCTATACGCACGTGGTACGGACGCGGCTCCGGCAGACCCTCGACGCACACCACCCCCGGGCGTGAGTCGGGAGGCCTGGCCGCGGCCGCCAGGCCAGAGAACGAAGTGAGCAGGCTGCCATGAGCGACTACATGTTCATGCTGGAAACCCACCTGAGCACCGGGCAGCTCCGTGTGCTGCGCGAGGTCGAAGCCGCTGCCTTGGAGTCCGGTGTGCGCCTGTTCCTGACCGGTGGCGCCTTGCGCGACATGCTCGGTGCTTTTCCCATCCGCGATCTGGATTTCACCGTCGAGGGCGATGCGCTCAGTGTCGCCAGGCGGCTGGCTCGCAAGACGGGCGCCCGCATCGTAGCGTCCGATTCGCTCCGCAACAGCGCGGAGATGGCCTTTCCCGGCGGCGTGACGGCCGAAATCGCCATGGCCCGCCAGGAACGCTACCCGCGGCCCGGCGGGCGCCCCGAAATCAGCCCCGCCACCATCCACGAGGACTTGCGCCGTCGCGACTTCACCATCAACGCGATCGCGCTTTCGCTGCATCCCTCCTCCCGCGGGTTGCTGATCGACCCCAACAACGGCGTGGCCGACATCCAGCACAGGGAGCTGCGCGCAGTCAGCAATTACTCGCTCTTCGATGACCCTTCCCGCCTGCTCCGGCTCGTGCGCTTCCGCACCAGGCTCGGCTACACGGTGGAGCCCAAGACGCAGGCTCAGTACGCACGTGCGCGGGAAGCGGGCTTGGAAAGCCGCATCGCGCCCCGGAAACTGGCCGAGGAGCTGCGCCATATCGCCGACGATCCGGCCTGTGCCGATGTCGTGCGAGCCCTCGATCAGGAAGGCCTCCTCACGCTCTTTGGCCCGGCGCTGACCGGCCCCAAGGTCCACCTGCACGGCCTCGCACGCCTGCAAAAGGTGCGCCAGATGGTTCCCTTCGGCGCGGACTTCCGGTTGGAGAATTTCGGACTGTTCCTGCACGTGCTTACCGAGAAACTCACCCCGCGGGAGAAAACGGCGCTTGCGCAGACCATTCGCCTGAACAAAGAGGAGCTCGAGCTGTGGCGAAAGTTGGAGAGCCGCGCCAGGAAACTCGAAAAGACCCTCAAGTCGCCCAAGCTTCATAAACCCTCGGATCTTTACCTGGCGCTGGCCGACGCAGCCGGCGATGAGATCCTTTTCCTGCTGCTTTATTCCTCGCAACGGATCGTCCATGACCGGATCAAGAACTACCTCCAGAAGTACCTGCCGCTGGCCATGGAAATCACCGACGAGCAGATTCGGGCGCGCGGCGTGGAGCCGGGATCGCGCGAATACGAGAAGGTGAAGCGGGAACTCATCGTGGCGCGCCTCAACGCCAGGCCCAAGAAGACCGCCCCGCCTCCAGAACCCGAGAAGCCCTCGGAGCCCGCGCTCCCGCCGGGCCAGCCCCCGCCCCTCCGCAAGCCACTGACGCGTACGTTGCGATAGGGGAAACGGTGCGAGCCAGCTACCGGCTTATCCCGCGAACCGGGCCTGTGTAACGGACTGTGGATTTCGGACTCGCGGTTGCCGAAAAGGCTGCAAGGCTGCAACGATGCGTGCGCTTCTCGCCCGCCCAGTCGCGGTGGTCCGGCCGGCCTGCGAAGGGAGGCTATCGGCTGCTCGCCTGTACCCCAGAGGGGCCTCTGCGGGCGGTGGTCAGGGTGGCGGCCCGGTCTTCCCCTGCGCCAGAAACAGGTATGGTTTCGGATTTGAGTGGCGACGGCAACGTCCAGTTGCTCTGCGGCCGCTCGCCGGCCCGGCGGGAATCCGCGGGAACACACGGCTTCTGGCCATTCCGACAGCGAGCAGGAAAAGTGGCGTTTCGTGCGGCCCGATCGCTCCCTAGCCTTGTGGCGTGCTTCGCTAGCGCGTCCGTTGTTCATGTATCCCGGCCGGTTGGCCTTGGCATTCTGGCGGTGATCCGTTTCAACATTCCCAAGGATCCGATCCAGGCGTCTGTCCTTTCGCCGCGCGGTGAACTCGTCGGCGAGTAATGATCAGTCGGGGCGCTTCGGGTGGATCGAGTTTGCCGAGCTCGATGGGGATGGCAGGGTAGAGCTGTTGCTAGCCGGGATCAGCAACGGCTATGCGGTTGCCACGCTGCTGATTCTCGGACCCGACAACCTGGGCGGGGCCTCGTCGGAGCAAGGCTCGGATTGCCGGCTCGAGGGTCCGCGCCCGGGCAGCGAGAGCTTGCGGCGGCTGTTGCCCCAGACCTGCATCAACCGCGGGTGCTTCCTTGCTGCGGCTCGGCGAGCTTCGTGGGAAGTGGTCGGCACAATGATTCGCGCACCAGGCAACCAGAACCGGGGCCGTTCCGTGCCCCCACCTGTAGATGACCTCCTTCGACCGCACGCTGGATCTCAGGGAAGTAATTCTCAGGGAAGGTCCGAGGATTTTGCCCCGCGAGTAGGCGCCTGCGGACCGGCTCGACCACCCATCGAGCGAGGCCGAGTCCGAGGATCTTCACAGGGTCCGTTGCCCGATGCGGCCGCGGAATGAGGTCGCCCGCCGCTCCGCTCGGACCCCCACTCTGCCGCAACTGGGAGGGGGCAGCCGGGCGGCGCACCGTCGGAGGTCGCTGGGCGCGGCTGCATGGCCATTGCCCGGCAGCCACACCGGTGGCACAATCGAGTTGTCATGTGCCAGAGGGGGTGAGGAGGTTTCCGTCATGAGGGCGCTCGGACCGGTGTGCGCACTGCTCGTGGTCATACCGACGTGCGGCGCGGCACAGCCCGGCGCGATCGTTTGCAAGACCAGCGGAGCGCCGCTCGAAATCCGTTGGGAGGGACTCTCCGAAGCGGTGGGCGACATCGTGTTCCACTGCGCCGGCGGTTCGCCATGGGCGCAGATCACGACCAACCTGGTCGTGCTGGCGCCGGTCAACGTCACCAACCGGCTCACCGGCACGGGCACCGTAGACGTACGCGTCGAGGCAGACAACGGCGGCGGCTTCGCGCCCTTGAACGTGCCTGCGACATACACTCCTCCGGCAACTGTCGCGTTCCACGGCCTGTCGTTCCAGCTGTCGGCATCCGGTACCGTGGCGCTGCGGATCACGAACCTGCGCCTGGCGGTGAATCAATTGCCTGCGTCGCTTGTCGGTCAGCCGCTGCGCGTCTTCCTCGGCTCGAGCGGGCAGAATGCGATGGCGCTCGACAACCCGCAGGTGATCGTGGGCATTCCCTACCGCGGGCTGCTGGCGGCCGCGAGCGCCACGCGGATCCTGTGCACGGGATCGCGGCTGCCCGAGGCGCCCACCTTCACGAATCTGATGGCCGCCGGCACGCGTTTCGCCTCGATGCGTCTGACCGAAGGTTTTGCGAGCGCCTTTCGTGCAAGGCGAACCGGGGAAGACACCGGTACGCGGTTTCTCATTCGCTACGCAGGCTTTCCGCCAGGTGCACGGCTTTTCGTGCCGGACGTGATTGCCGGTTCGAGCGCCGTCGAGCCAACCGCGGCGGGCGACCTCGGGTGGTCCGTTTCCGGCGGCAAGTACGCGTCTTTGACCGGCGGCTCGCTATTGCTGGCCCGCGTGGCGGGGGCGGATCCTGGCGGCGTCGGGGGCGTTCCAGTCTATGCGCCCGGCCCGGTGGGGTCGGGGACGGTCAGTTTCGATGCCGTCTCCGAGGTGAGTCTGGCCGGGGGATCCGGCTATGTGGTCTACGAGGTCATGGACGCCAGCCCGACGATGCGCGAGAGCGCGCAGTTGCCCACCTTCGTTGGTCTCGCACCGCCCGCCGGCAGCGAGCCCGTCGTCGCGAGCTGGACCGTGACGCTCGCGCCGCTTTCCGCACTGGCGAGCGCGAGCTCGACGGCTGCGGTGCCCCGGTTCGCGCCCGTCGCGCCAGGGCAGGACTGCGAGGCCTTGGGCGATTGCCATGCGCCATATTTTCCCCGCCTGTTCGTCGAAGCGATTCCTCCGCTCGAATACACGGGCGTCTCCGGTGGCGGGCATCAGGTGGGTTACGTACGGATCGCCAACGAAGGCGGCGGGCTGCTGGTCTGGCGCGTCACCATCACTTATCAGGATGGCTCCGGTTGGCTGCGCGTGGACCGTACCGAGGGAGTTGGCAACGCGACGCTGCGTGTGGATGCGCTGCCCGCGAGCCTGGCGCCCGGAACCTACCGCGCCACGCTCACCGTGGACGCCGGACCGCCGGCGGGCTCGCGATCGCTGCCTGTGGTACTGAAAGTTTCTGCGCCGCCACCGGTCGTCGAGCGACCCGTCATCGGAGCTTTGGTCAACGCGGCGACCTTTCGCGAAGGCCCCGTAGCGCCCGGCTCGCTGGCCTCGCTGTTCGGCTCGCGTCTTACCGGCACCCAGGTCAGCGCGGCCTTCGACGGGATCGCGGCACGCCTGCTCTACACGAGCGCCACGCAGATCAACTTGCGGGTTCCGCCAGAGCTCGATGGCCGCAGCCATGCGCAACTGGTGGTGACCGTGGACGGCATCGCGAGCGCGCCTTACAGCGTGGCCCTGGCGGCCGCCGCTCCTGGCATCTTCGGCATCCTCAATGAAAACAACACGCTCAACGGACCCTCCGCGCCCGCGCTCCCCGGAAGCACCGTTCAGATCTTCGCCACGGGCCTGCCCGAAGAAGGGCGGACCGCGATCGTCAGGATCCACGATCGGACGGTCAGCGCGCCCTCCTACGCTGGCCCGGCGCCGGGGCTGATCGGGGTGCAGCAGATCAACGCAATCGTTCCCGCGGACCTGCCCGCGATGACCACCGAGGTGCGCGTCTGTGCCGCGGGGGTTTGCAGCCCTCCGGCGCCGCTCGTGCTGGCGCGCTGAGCGGCTTCAATCGTCCGAGGTCTTCCTTTCTTCGGGCTTTTGCGGCGCGCGGCCAACGCCCAGATGGTCGTAGTTCAACATGGCGTTGAACAGCAGGAAGAAACTACCCTGCGTCTGCTGCCGCCACATGGGGTTGATGGCGAACAGCAGCGCGTGCCCTTTGCCGACGGGCACGTCAATCACCGCGGGCCGGTTCGCCAGCTCGCGCCCGCCTGCGAGCATGCCCGCCACCAGCAGGTCGCGCTCGTCGGCGAAGCGCAGGATCACTCGCGGCTGTGCCTCGGGCGGAGGCAACAGGTGACGGATCTGGTCGAGCACTTCTTCGGGAATCGGGGGCTCCTCTCCCGGCCGGAGCTGCGGCTGTGGCGAAGGCGGCACGTACGGCCGGCCCTGCGGGATGTCGGGATCGGTGAGCGAGCCCCGCCCGCTGGGGCGCCCGCGCTGGTCGTCCTGCTGCTGCCCCATGCCCCCGAATCCCAAACCCCCCGTACGGCTGATCTGGAAGACCGGCGCTTGGTTGAAGTAGACCGCCAGGCGGTCGTCGTAGCCGTAGGCGATGGGACTGCCTCGATCGGCGAAGACCGCGTTGTAGACGCCGCCCCGCGCCTGCAACTCGCGCGTCTGCACGATCGAGACGCCCTCGATGAGGCCGTAGTCAATCAGGATGGAGGCATTCTGCTGGATGGTGACGAACAGCCCGCCCTCCTCCATGAAACGCTTCAGGTGGAGCAAGCCCTGCAGACCCATGCCGCCCCTCATGTCCGGCGTCTGGTCCGGCGAGGTTGCGATGTTCGGCGTCAACGCACTGCCCAGCCAGGGAATGGGCGCGCCCCGCATGGGCAGGCCGTTGACGATGCGCTGCGCGCTGCCCGGCGTGGGACCGAAGATGATCACATCGAAACGCGAACGCAGGTCGGGCGTTTCCCGAAGGACCTGGTCCGAGATGTAGCGGTAGGGAATCTGAAGCGTGTCGAAGGCCATGCGGAACCAGCCTTCATTCTGCGTGTTCAGCCACGTGTGCACGAGCGCGATGCGCGGCACGGCCAGCGGGTGGGTGCGCACTTTGGGCCGGGCCTCCACGGCGTGCACCGTCAGGCCCAGCTCGCGCGCAGCTTTCTCCAATCGCTCGCGAAGATCCGAAGGATTGCCTTCGACCGGGATGAGGAAGGAACCCGCCTTGAATTTCTTTCCCTGCGCTTCGAACGGCTCCTCGGCGGCCTCCATTCGCACGTCGCTCAGGCGGAAACGGAAGGTGGCCAGCGTGTTGTCGGTGTTGTGGTTGATCAGATAGGCCGCAGCGGGATTCGGCCCCGCTACTTGGCCTTGCAATCGCACGGGCGCAGTCAACAGCGTGGCCGGAACGTTGAGCACCGCCGTATCCGTGACGCGCACCGTGCGCACGTTGCGCAGCGCGCCGAGCGACCAGCCCGTATCATCGTACGGTCGCGTATCCGCGGGGTTGTAATATTGCGTGTCCAGCATCATGTCGGCCATGCGGCTGTAAGGCTGGTCCATGCGGACGATGTAACTGCCTGCGGGGAACTGTACCTTCTTGGCATCCTTGCCCTGGCCGACAGTGACTTGGAATTCCACGTCCGCGCGGTGCACCTCGACGCCCTGGAGCTGGAGGAGGTTCACCAGCCCGGCGCACTCGGCTGGTCGCGGGTCGTCCGCGGGGATGACCCAGGCGGCGGGCCCTTCGTTGAAGGCCTTCGCTACGGAGCGCTTGCTTTTCAGATAGAAATTTTCGAGGAATCTTTCCTTCTCGCGGGCCACGAAGTTCATGGCCAGCAGCAGCGCGCTCTGTTGCAGGTTGACGTTGTTGCGCAGCGACCACTTGACCTTCTCGAGCGGCGGGTTGGGGCGGTACCAGGTGCGTGTGGTCTGCGCCGGTCGGACCGTGCGTTCGAAGGTATCGGCGCCGCGGCCACCATAGGTCTCGTAGAAGCGCCCGATCGCGTTGTGGCCGTTGGCTACGTAGAACATGTAATTGGCGGCCCAGCCGTCGTAGAAACCGTGGGTCCATACGCCCGGCACACCGCGCTTGGTCATTTCCTGCACTTCATGCCAGGCGAGCAACTGCCACTCGTTGATCACGATGGGGTCGAGCCAGGCGTTGTAAGGGCCCATGCCGGTCGAGGTGTAGAGGAACGGGATGGACTCGTGCAGGTCGTGCAGCACTTGGGGATGCCATTCGAGGAAAGT
The DNA here is from genome assembly GCA_025062235.1 of Bryobacteraceae bacterium. Classification (GTDB taxonomy): domain Bacteria; phylum Acidobacteriota; class Terriglobia; order Bryobacterales; family Bryobacteraceae; genus DTHT01. The sequence continues at coordinate 9,537 of JANXAE010000040.1, read as the reverse complement.
GCGCATCATGATGCGGCTGAGCGCCAGCGAAAGCGCCATGCCGTCTCGATTGTTGTCGTGCGCCACGTACTTGCCCCAGTAGACGAGGTTGGGCGCGGGCTTGTCGGGATTGGCCTTGCGGTAGCGGTAGATGTCCACTTGCCGGTCCCGCCCGTCCACCTCGAGCACGGGCGTAATCATGGCGATCAGGTTCTTGCGGATCGTCTGGACGAAAGCAGACTCGCACACCGCCAGACGGTAGGCCAACTCCATCAGCATCTCCGGGGCGCCGGTTTCGGGCGGATGCAGACCGCCCGTCATCCAGTACATGGGGAGGCCTTCGCGGATCAGGCGGCGCGCTTCATCCTCGGTGATCTTGCGCGGATCGGCCAGGCGGGCGGTGATTTCGCGGTAGCGGTCGAGGCGAGCGATGTTGGCCTCGTCGGAGATCACGGCCAGAATGAGTTCGCGGCCTTCTTCGCTTTGCCCGATGCTATAGACCTTCACGCGCGGGCTCGACTTTTCGAGCGCGCGGAAGTAGTTATGGATGTCCCTCGAGTACGTCAGTCTCTCCGGCGCGCCCGCGATGTAGCCGAGCACCTTCTCGGGCGTCGGCACCTTGTCGGAGGCCGGCAGGTGATCCACCAACTCCGTCAGGAAGAAGGGCTCGGTGGTGTACTTCCTGATCTGGGCCGTGTAGCCCTCGTCCAATTTTTGGTGGGCAGCGGGCGGCTTGGGCTCGGCCGCGGGGCGCTTTTGCCCGTAGGCGCCCACGGCCAGCACGACGATCGAACCCGCCACGGGCAACGACCACCATCGCCTGGACAACATGGCAATCCTCCGCCTCCGATCGCTGGGCCGGTTAAAGGCGCTATGATAGCTCAAGCCGCGCCGCGGACAGGGCGCCCTCGCCCGGCTCGGCTGTGCTAACCTTCAGGGTTCGTCATGACCGAACCTGAGAAACGGGCCCTTGCGGTCCGGGTCGCGCTGTTGCTTTTGTTCGGGGGCTGGCCGGCAAGTTGGGGCCAGAAACTGGATCGAGGCGAGGAGATCTTCCGCTCGGCGTGCGCCGCTTGCCACGGCTGGGATGCTCGCGGGCAGGACCGCTCGCAGGTGGGCTTCGAGCAGCCCTTGCCGGATTTCACCGACTGCAATTTCGCCACACGCGAGGCGGCGGCCGACTGGGTCACCGTAGTCCGCCGCGGCGGGCCGGCGCGCGGGTTCTCCGAAATCATGCCCGCCTTCGGGGAAGCCCTGACCCGCGAGCAGATCGAAAGCGTGGTGAACTACCTGCGCGGCTTCTGTGCGGAGCCCTCCTGGCCGCGGGGAGAGCTCAACCTGCCTCGCCCCTTCTTCACGACCAAGGCCTTCCCCGAGGACGAAACGGTCGTCACTAACGCCATCCACGCGACTGGCTCGCCTGCGCTGCTCAGCCACTGGGTCTACGAGAAGCGAGTGAGCGCGCGGAACCAGGTGGAGATCTCGTTGCCCTTCCGCTTCTTGAATCCGGCTACCGGCCGTTGGCGAGGCGGGGTCGGCGATCTGGCGCTGGGCTACAAGCGGGTGATCGCGCACAGCTTGAACACTGGCTCGATCCTGAGCGCATCGGTTGAAGCCGTCTTGCCCACCGGGGATCCTGCGCGCGGGTTCGGCGGCGGCGTCACGGTGTTCGAACCGTTCCTCGCTTGGGGACAACTGTTCCCTTCGGAAGGTTTTCTGCAAGTTCAGGCCGGCTTCGAGCTGCCCACCCGAACGCGAGACGCGCCGCGGGCCGCCTTCTGGCGCGCCGCCTTGGGACGGGGCTTTTTCCAGCAAGGGGGAGACGGGCGCTACTGGGCGCCGATGGTCGAGTTCCTAGCCGACCGGGAATTCGAAACCGGCGCCCGCGTGGTTTGGGACGTGGTGCCACAATTGCACGTGACCTTGAGCAGGCGTCACCACATCCGGGCCAACGTGGGCCTGCGCATTCCGGCGAATCAAACGGCAGGCCGACCGGTCCAGGTTCTCTTCTATCTGCTTTGGGACCGCTTCGATGGCGGCCTGACCGAGGGCTGGTGACAGGGAGGTCTTTATGCCGGGTCTATCCCGCTCTGCTGCCTGCCTGGGGATGCTGCTCGCGGTCGCAGTGTCGGCGCAACCGGCTCCGCCCGGTCGCAGCCGCAGCACCGCGGTCTTTCTGACGTCGGATCGCTGCTTCGCCTGCCACAACGGTCTGGTCGCAGCCTCGGGCGAGGATTTCTCGATCGGCCACGCCTGGAGCGCCTCGATGATGGCCAATTCCTCGCGCGATCCCTATTGGCAAGCGGGCGTGCGGCGCGAGGTCCTGGATCATCCCTCCGTGGCAGCCGCGATCGAGGCCGAATGCTCGGTCTGCCACATGCCCATGATGCGCTACGAGGCGCACCTGGCCGGCCGCGAGGGACAGGTTTTCGCCCATACCAGGTTCGATCCTGCCAGCCGAGCCGACCGGCTGGCGGCCGACGGCGTCTCCTGCTCGCTGTGCCACCAGATCGCACGCGAAAGGCTCGGGACCCGGGAGAGCTTCGTAGGGCGCTTCCTGATCGACGAAGGCGGCAGCGGCCTGCGTGTGGCCTTCGGGCCCTACGACGTTGACGCCGGGCGCGTCCGCATCATGAGCTCCTCGTCCGGTTTCCGTCCGGTGCGCTCCGAGCACATCCAGCAATCCGAGCTCTGCGCTACCTGTCACACTCTTTTCACCCACACGCTCGACGCATCGGGCAAAGCCGTTGCCGAGTTTCCCGAGCAGATGCCCTATCTGGAGTGGCTGCACAGCGAATACCGTCGTACGAAGAGCTGCCAGAGCTGCCATATGCCCGCGGTGGCCTCGCCCGCGCCCATCGCCTCCGTGCTCGGCCAGCCGCGCGAGGGCGTCTCGCGCCACGATTTCCTCGGCGGCAATTTCTTCATGCAGCGCCTTCTCAACCGGTTCCGCAACGAGCTGTTCGTGATGGCCTCCCCGGGGACCCTCGAGCAGGCGGCCGTCCGGACCATCGCGCACCTCCAGGAGGAAACGGCGCGCGTGACGATCGAGGACGCCGCTGTCCGCGCCGATTCGCTCGAAGCCTTCATCCGCGTGGAGAATCTTGCCGGGCACAAGTTGCCGACGGCCTACCCCTCCCGTCGCGTCTGGCTGCATATCGTCGTGCGCGACCGCGACAAGAGGACCGTTTTCGAATCCGGCGCGCTCGCTGCCGACGGCTCCATCCAGGGCAACGACAACGACCTCGATCCGCATCGTTTCGAGCCCCACTACCGCGAGATCCGCGCGCCGGATCAAGTCCAGATCTACGAGGCGGTGATGGGGGACGCCGCCGGGAGGCCGACCACCGGCCTGCTCAGCGCCATGAGCTATCTCAAGGACAACCGCCTGTTGCCGCACGGCTTCGACAAACGGACGGCCGAAAAGGAGATTGCAGTCGCAGGAGACGCAGCTGCCGACGAGGATTTCGCGGGCGGTGGCGACCGCCTGCGGTTGGCCATTCGCGTTCCGCATGGCGCCGGACCCTTCGAAATCGTGGCGGAACTCTGCTATCAGCCGATCGCCTTCCGCTGGGCGGCCAACTTGCGCGCCTACCGGGCCTTCGAGACGCAGCGCTTCCTGCGGTACTTCGAGGCGATGGCGTCCGCATCCGCCGTCGTGGTTTCCCGCGCAGTCGCGGTGCGGTAGGATCGCCATCGAGGGGGCATTCGCCGGGCGCCATGACCACGCTCACGCACCTTGAATGCGCTTCGTGCGGCGAGCGCTACGAAGCGTCTTCGCGTCAAGGCCGTTGCGACTGCGGCGGGCCCTTGCTCGCACGCTACGATCTGGAACTGGCCCGCGCGAGTTGGAGCCGCGAGTGGGTGCGCAACGGACCTTCGAATCTCTGGCGCTACGCACCGGTGCTGCCCGTGCGGCAGGCGGAGTCCATCGTTTCGCTCGGCGAGGGCATGACGCCGCTGGTGCGCATGCCCAAGCTCGGACCCGAGCTCGGTCTGGAACGGCTGTGGATCAAGCAGGAAGGCGTCAACCCCACCGGGAGCTGGAAGGCGCGCCGCATGGCCTGCGCTGTTTCGATGGCGCGCGAGCTCGGCTTCGAGCGGCTCGCGATCGCCTCTCCCGGCAACGGCGCCGCCGCACTGGCGGCGTACGCGGCTGCCGCAGGCTTGAAGGCGACCGTACGCCTTGCTGGCACGAGCCCCGATGCGATCCGCCGCGAGTGCGAATTCTACGGCGCCACGGTCGTGGAAGAAGCCACCGACCCCGGGCCCGACGGGAAAGCCGCCAGCCCGGCCGCGCGCGACGTCGGTCCCTGGCAGGAGCCCTACGCTCTGGAGGGCGCAAAGACACTGGCCTACGAGCTGGCGGAGCAGTTTCACTGGAATGCGCCAGACGCGATCCTTTGCCCGTGCGGTTCGGGCCTGGCCATGGCCGGGCTCTCCAAGGCGTTCGAGGAGTTGGAGGCGCTCGAGTGGATCCGGCCGGGCAAACCAATGCTGATCGCAGTGCGCCTCCAGGACGAGGATTCCGCGGGCCGGATCCGCCCGTGGCTGGAGACCGACGTCGGGGAGAGCTGCGCCCGCGAACCCGTCCTCGCAGCTCTCCGACAGAGCGGGGGCCGTTTGGTCGAGGTTCCCTTCGAAGGTCTTCTCGAGGCCGGATTGCGGGTCGCCAGACTCGAAGGCTTGCTCCCCTCTCCCGAGGGCGCCGCATGCGTCATGGCTCTCGAGCGCGCCTTGGCCGAGGGTTTCTTGCGCCCCGGAGCATCCATCGTGCTGGTTGATCCTGCGGCCGGCTCGAGGCGAGTCGAGCTGTACGCCCGACGACTTCGCCCGGCGCCCGTCAAAGCGGCTGCGCGGCAGGGTGGGCTCATCACACCGCGCTGAGCCGCGCCGCACCGATACAATCGAAAGGCAGGTGTTCCCCAATTTCTACGGCAATCGGGCGGTCAACCAGGCTCTCTGGCAAGCCGTAACCTCGGGCCGCGTGCCGCAGACGATCCTGCTCGCCGGTCCGCAAGGGGTCGGCAAGGCCACGCTCGCCAGGCGGCTGGCGGCGGCACTGCTCGGGAATGCCGAGAAAATCGAACGTGACGATCTGAGCCTGCCCGAGAACTCCGCCTACCTGCGCGAGCGCGAGAAGTGGCCTGCCGAGCGCCGCAACGAGGATCCGCTCATTTTCGCCAGCCATCCGGACTTCGTCACCTTCGCGCCGGACGGACCGCTGCGACAGATCTCGATCCAGCAGATGCGGCTGCTCAAGGAGCTGGCGCAATACAAGCCGCTGCGTGGCAACTGCCGCGTCTTCCTGATTGACGAACTCGATCGCGCCAACGAGCAGGCGGCCAACTCGCTGCTCAAGACGCTGGAGGAGCCGCCGGAGCATCTGCTCCTGGTCGCCACGGCGGAGAATGTCTACGAGCTGCTGCCCACGATCCGCTCGCGCGCGGTGATCTTCCACCTGAGCCCGCTTTCCGAGGAAGAGATGGCAGCGTTCGTGCGTGCGCGGGGCTTGAGCCATCCCGAGCGTCGGATCGCGCTGGCGCAAGGGAGGCCCGGCCTGGCGGCTTCGCTCGATCTGGAGGCCTACGACCGCCAGCGCGAGGCCATGCTCACGCTGCTCGAGGCGGCCGCGGGGGCGGCGCCGTTTGCCGCCTGGGTCCAGCAGAGCGAATCCGCGGCAGTCAGACAGGAGAAGCTCGAAATCCTGCTCATCGTGGTCTACGGTCTGTTGCGCGATCTCCTGGTCCTCAGCCGCGACGGCGCGGGGACCTTGCCCGTCCGCAACGACGACATCCGGCCGCGCCTGCAAGCGCTCGCCGGGCGAGTGAACTTCCGCTGGCTCGAGCGAGCGGTGTCGAGAGTGGACGAGATCGCTTCCCTGGTCCGCCGCAACATCCAGAAGACGCTGGCCTTGGACGCATTGATCGCCGGGCTGCGTCCGTGAGGCCGCGCGCGATCGTCCGCGGAGAGAAATTCTTCGCTGCCGCCACTAGGTGTATGTCCGATGACGAGCGCGGCCGGACATCGGAGACGGACTTGGGCGCTGGCGCTTCTGCCCGCTCTCATGGCGGCGCAGACCGCGGTGCTCGAGGTGCGAGTGCTCGAAGGCGAGGGCACCGTCCAACGGGCAGGGGAGCGCGTGCGCAAGCCCTGGACGGTGCAGGTGGTGGATGAAACCGGGCAGCCTGTGCCGGACGCAACCGTGACCTTCCGGCTGCCCGCCCAGGGGCCTACCGGGGCCTTCCCCAATGGCCTCCAGACTGAAGTTACGCGGACCGGTCCCGACGGCCGCGCAACGGTTCGGGAAGTCCGCTGGAACCGTATTCCGGGACCGGTCCGCGTACGCGTGATCGTTGTCAAGAACGGCGAACGCGCCGGCGCCGTCTTCGAGCAGCAACTGGTCGCGAGCTCCATGCCGGAAGGTACGCGAGGCGCCGTGCTTCGCCCCGGCTCGCGCTGGTGGAAGGTCGGCGCCGTGGCGGCCGGCGCCACGGCCGCAGGATTGGCTGCGATGTGGTTGGCCCGCGACGCGCGCGCGACTCCCTCCAACGTCCCGCAGGTTCGCATCGGCCCACCGGTCATCGCGGTCGGGAGGCCTTGAGATGAGTCGGCTCGCGGTGCTCTTGATGGTGGCTGCGTCATGGGCCCAGGTCGAGCCAACGCCTCCGCGTGTCGGCTTCCTCGTCGACCGGGAAGGTCGCTTGCGGGCGGTTACCGGTGTGGCGGGGAACTTCGTGCTGGGCGAAGCCCTCATGGAGGGCGTGCTCTCGGCGGCTTCGAGCCGCACGTGGGTCGCCGCGAAGCTCGAGCGCGAGGTGGTCCTGCTCGATTCGGCAGGCGTGCTGCGCGCGCGCCTGGTTGCGCCTCCCGGCCCTGCCCTCTTCGCATTCGACCGCGAAGGCGATCCTTCTCTTGCCTATTTCGCCGGGGAGCGCCTGCTGTGCCGGCTTGGTACCGAGGGCATCGAGGCGGTGCGGACCCTCGATGAAGAACTCGCTGCGATCGGCTGGCTCGACGAGGAGCGGTTTCTCGCTGCGGTGCGGCGGGGCGGCCGGCTGGAGCTGGTCGAATTCACGCACGCCCCCGGCAGCCCCGGCAACCTCATCGAGAGATTGCCGTGGAACGGACCGGTCCTGATCCTCGATCGGGGCCGGATCCTGGCCGGCGAGGGCCGGCAGATCCATCTGCGCCGGGGCGACGGCACGCTCGAAACCTTCGCCTTGCCCGCTACGGTCACGGACCTGAATCCGATGGGAGGGGAGTGGGTGGGAATTGCGACGGCGGGCGCGGGACGTTTCGCCCTGCGGCTTGGCGAGGGCCAGCGCGCAGTACACGCGTTGCCGGAGGCCGCGCCGTGAGATCTCCGAACGCTATTGCGTTCGTTTTCCTTCCTGCCCTGCTCTGGGCGCAGCTCCAGGTGAGCCTCATCCAGGGAACGACGGAAGTCCCCCTGCGCGAAGTCGTGGATTTGGGTTCGGTGGACGCTTCCGACCAGCTGGAAGCGCGGTTCCGCGTGCGCAATCAGGGGGCAGTCACCACGGTGGTCCACACGCTTCAGGTCGCCGGCGCCGGATTCGCGCGCAAGGACGTTCCTGCGCTGCCTGTGACGCTCGCCCCGGGCGCCGCCTTCGATTTTTCGATCCGCGTTTCGCCCTCAGGTCCGGGCGCCTACAGCGCGGTTCTCACCGTGAATACGATCTCGGTCCTGCTGCGCGCTCGGGCCACGGCTGGGCCTGTGCTTCAGGTGGAAGACGCCAGCGGGCGCAGGCGACTGGCCTCGGGTGACGCCGTGGACTTCGGCAGGATCGAGGCGGGCTTGGGGGCATCGCGTCGTTTCTTCATCGAAAACCCTTACGCAAGCTCCGTCGAAGTAGCCGAACTGGCAGTGCAAGGAGCAGCGTTCCGACTTTCCAGCGGTTTCGCTGTGCCGCGCTCGCTCGAAGCCGGAGGATCCCTCGCCTTCCAGGTTCTTTTCGAGCCGGCATCGGTCGGCGCGCATTCGGGCCGCTTGGTGATGAACGGGCGTGTTTTCTCGCTCTTCGGGACTGCCACCGAAGCGCCCCTGCCTCGTCCGCAGATCCTGCTCGACCCTGTCTCTGCGCGCAGCGGACAGCAAATGAGAGTGCGCGTGAGGCTGGCGGAGAAGGCACGCTCGGCCGGTCAGGGTGAGCTGCGGATCCGCTTCGAACCGGCCCAGGCTGGCTGGCCGGACGATCCCGCGATCGGTTTCGTCTCGCCGGGGGGACGGTCGGTGCGTTTCGCGATCGAGGCGGGAACGGACGCCGCACGTTTCGATGGTCGCGACGAGATCGTGCTCCAGACGGGGACGACAGCGGGCAGGCTGACGCTCGAAGCGCAACTCGGCCCCCACGTCGAGCAAGCGACGGTGACGCTCGCCCCCCTGCCCGTGGTCGTGGATACGGTCCGCGTCGAACGCCGCACCGCCGGTCTGGAAGTCTACCTGGCAGGGTTCGACAACATGCGCTCCGTCTCGCAGATCGCCTTCGCCTTCTACGGAACCGGCGGGCAGTTGCTCGAGCCAGGAGCGATCACCGTGGACGCGACGGCCGAGTTCCGGCGCTATTTCGAGAGCGCGGGCCTCGGCGGCCTGTTTGCGCTGCGCGCCGCCTTCCCGGTGACGGGCGACGTCTCCCGGGTGGCAGCGGTCGAGATCGAGATCCGCAATTCCGCGGGTTCGGCGCGCACCTCCCGCGTCACGTTCTGACGGCCGCCTGTCGGATACTGGATCCGAAGGGGCGCTGCGATGACGGCTATCGCGCTGACGATCGCCGGCTCGGATCCCTCGGGCGGCGCGGGCCTCCAGGCCGATCTGAAGACCTTCCACCAGTTGGGTGTGTATGGCGAAGCCGCGGTCACGCTGATCACGGTGCAGAACACGCTCGGGGTGGCCCGCGTCGAGTGCCTGCCGGCGGATCTGGTCGTCGAGCAGATCTGCGCCGTGCTCGAGGACATCCGTCCGCAAGCGGCGAAAACGGGCGCGCTGGGCAACCGCGCCATCGTCGAGGCGGTAGCCGAGGCCGCCCGGGAGTTCGATTTCCCGCTCGTGGTAGACCCCGTGCTGATCAGCAAGCACGGCGCGCCGTTGCTGGCGGACGATGCGCGGGCGGCGCTCGTCGAGCACCTGCTGCCGCGCGCGGCGCTGGTGACGCCCAACCTGCACGAGGCGGCGGCGCTGGCCGCTTTCCCCGTCCGGGACGTCGCCGCGATGCGCCGCGCGGCGGAAGCCATTCAGAGACTGGGCCCGCGGGCCGTGCTGGTCAAAGGCGGTCACCTGGAGTCAGGGGCGACGGACGTGTTGCTGTACGACGGCAAGTTCTACGAATTCCCGGCTCCGCGCATCGCGACGCAACACACGCACGGCACGGGTTGCACCTATTCGGCCGCGATCGCAGCCTGCCTGGCGCGCGGCCTCGAGCTGCCAGCCGCCGTTCGAGTCGCCAAGGCGTATGTAACCGAGGCCATCCGCAGCAATCCCGGGCTTGGTCGCGGGGCCGGGCCGGTGAACCACCATGCGCCGGTCCTGCTGGGGCAAGA
>JANXAE010000003.1 GCA_025062235.1 Bryobacteraceae bacterium | reverse complement strand
GATCCGGGTGGCGAGGCTGAGACTTGCCTCGCGCAGCTTCTCCGCTGGCACGACACGATTGACCAGCCCCCAGGCGAGGGCCGTCTGCGCGTCGATCGGCTCGCCCGTGGCCAGCATTTCGAAGGCTCGGCCGGCCCCGATCTTGCGCGTCAGCGGGACCATGGGCGTCGAGCAGAACAGCCCGATTCGCACACCGGGAGTGGCGAAACGAGCCTCGACCGAAGCCACCGCCAAGTCACAAGCCGCAACCAGCTGACAGCCCGCCGCAGTGGCTACGCCTTGCACCTCCGCTATCACCGGCTGCGGTGTCTCGCGCAGCGCGGTCATCAACCGGACGCACTCGCGGAAGATTCGCCTGCATTCATCCAGCTCTGCCTGGCGCAGCTCGTGCAAGTCGTGACCGGAGCAGAAGACCGGACCCGTGGCGGCCAGGATCACGGCACGCACGTCACCGTCACGGGCCACCTCCTCCAGCGCGGCCGTCAGCGCTTGCATCAGCTCGAGCGATAGCGCATTGCGTCGCTCCGGCCGGTTCAGCGTGAGAATGGCTAGCGGTGGGCGGATCTCGCGAATGAGGTTTGCGTGCTCCATGGCTTGCTTGGGCGCGTTTCCAGCATAGCCGGTCACGATGGCTTGGCAGGGATGTGTGGGCCGGCGTACGACCAGCGCAGCGGGAGAGCGCGCAGCCTAGCGCCCCATGCGCGCCTGTTCGCATACCGCTGTCCGGTCGTCGGGCAACTTCTGTCGCCCCACGAGCCACTGGCCGCAACCTGGGTTGCTCGCCGCCTGCCCCTGTTGGCCTCTCGCTGGCCGAAGCAGGGCGCCCTCGGGGCATCGTGCGGTGTGGTGGCTCTGGTCAGCCTAGTCGGGCCCTCCCACGTACAGTGGATTGGATGCTTTCGCCCCTGCCTAGCCGGGTGAGTCGCAGGCCGGTGGGCGAAGGACGATCTTGCCCGCGATCCCGGAGTCTGCAAGCACCGCGGCTCGCCGGGAGCCTAGCCCGGCCTGGCCTACGTCCCAGCGCGTCAGCGCAGCTCTTTCCACGCTGGCAGCGAGTAATTGGCCCGGTAGTTCGATTCGTTGTGATGCGGGTTGCGGACGGGGGCGTAAATGCGCTTGCCCGTGAAGGGCCGGTCCTGCGTGTAAATCCAGACGCGATCGGCGTCCCAGACCACGATTTCATCCCGCGGGTCCCCCGTAAGATCGAGCACGTTGAAAGCCAGATCGGGATGGCCGTCGTCCGGGAACATCACCACGCGACGCAAGTGGCCATCTATCATCCCTCCCTCCTTCGGATTGGCCGACAGCATGGCGTACTCGATCCCGTCGCCGCGCCAGTTCACCGGCAGGATGGGGCTGCCGGTGTGGATGGGTTCGCCTTGGATCAGGATGTTTCCCTCGTGATCGAAAAGGGTCACGATGCCGGGATTCCGCCAGAAATTGATGGTCATCAGCTGCAGGCCGGGAACGTCCGAGCGGTACTTGGCGATGCTGGGGCTCTGTGCGTGTCCGATCCGCACGTGGCGCAGAATCTGACCTTTGAGATCGAGCATGAGGAATCCCTCGTCGCTGGCGAACCAGTACAGCCGCGGCGGGGCTTTGGGATCGGGACCGAAGTTGCCCGCGATCACGCCGTCGGCGTGATCGTTCAGCTCGTCCCGGCTCCAGAGAAGGCGGCCTTCGGGCGAGTACATGGCGTAGCCGAGGAAAAGCTCCTCACGCCCGTCCCCGTTCACATCGAGGCTGAAGGGGAAGTGTCCGGTGTTGGTGCGGCCCTGCCACAACAGCTTCAGCTCACTGTCATAGACCCAGAAGTTCCGGTAACGGTCCTTGATGACGATCTCGCGCTGCGCGCCGCGCCCGGAGAAATCCGCGAAGTAAATCGAATCACCCACCTCGAGCTCGTACGGTCGCACTTTGTTGTCCGGTGGCGCCTCCGGCATCCACGTCCATTTCTTGAGCTTGCCCGTGGCCCCGTCCAGGATCTGGATCTTGAAATCCTTGACCAGGACGACCTCGTTGCGTCCGTCGCCGTCGAGGTCGTGAATCTGGAACGGGTTGTCGTGCGCCAGGACGTCGTTGTACGGTTCGGGACGCCCGATCTGCCAGAGCACCTTGCCGTCGAGGTTCACGGCGGTGAGGCAACTGATGTGCGCGAATGAGTTGTCCTGCACCTTGCGGATGTTCTGCGCGATCAGCATCTCGGGCTGGCCGTCGCCGTCCAGATCGCCGAAGCGTGCGTTGCGGCCCGCGCCGAACCGCGGGGTCTGGAACCGCTTCCAGAGCTTGGGTTGCGGGTTCTCGGCGCGCAAGCGCGCCAGTTCCGCCTCCCTCCGCCGGATTCGCTCCTCGATCCGGCGCTGGACGTCGTCCGGGGCCGTTACCACCACGTCCGTGAATCGCGCCGGGATGTTGGCGGTGATGCCGATCCGCCCGGCCAGCATCTCGCTGTCACTAGCCTCGATGAGCAGCTTGCCGTCCACATAGGCGCGAATCCCCGGCCCGCGGTTCTCCACCCTCAACGTGTAATACCGCAAGGTGTCGTAGCGGAAGGGAGCCTGGCCCAGTTCGCGCCACTCGGCAACGCGGAATTGCTTTTCCAGCGGCAAACGTACCCGGAGCACGGCCCGCTCGCCACCCGTGAGCGCGAACAGGTAGTAGTGGCGATTCGTGCGGTAGCGGAAGACGATCCCTGCCATGTCCTGGAGCGACAGCGGGCGGACCTTGGCCTCCAGCGTGTAATCGAACCACTCAGGATCGCCGGTGACAAGGATCGGGTTCATGATCCGGCGCCAGGCGTTGACCTCATGCTGCTCGACGTAGGTCTTGCCGTCTTCGTCGCCGCCCGCCCAGGAGTCGTTATGACAGATGGCGTTCTCCCAGGGATCGAGTGGCACGCCGCGATGCGGCAGGTAGTGGTATTCCTGAATGGCATTGGTCAGTTGCTTGACTGGTTCGGAGAGCACGCGCGGCGGCAGACGGCGAAAATCGTCCCGGAAAAGCTCCGCGGCGCGGGCCGCGGTGATCGTCAGAACCGCAATGAGCAGAATCGCCATGCTTCCGTTGTATCCGACGGCGGGGGCCGCGTGTGCGGGCCTCGGGGCCGCAAGGCGTCAAGGCCTGGGACCCGGGTCTTTTGCTCGGTGTTCAGCGATGCAGGCCGCGGGCACGAAGCATCGGGATCAGCAAGTCGAGGCGGTCCGACTGGATGTAGTCTCCGCCCGCCTCGATCAGGCGCGCGAGCCCGAATTCGGTGTCGTTCGCGCCCATGGCGTTGAGGAAGACCTTGCGCCCCGCCAGATGCGCCTCCACCACGAGCCGCTCCGTGAACTGGGGCCAGTCCACGTTGACGATGGGCGGATCCAGTTCCCGCAACAGAATGGGAAGGCCGACCAGCCCGAAGGGCGCCGTCGGTCGGATAAGGAAGCGCGGGGAGACGGCCAGCGTGCGCCGGAGCAGGCCCCAATCTCCGCAGTAAAGCGTCACCTTCCCCAGCAACCCGTGGCGCGCCACCGCAGCCACCAGCTTCTCCGGCGTACCGGCCTTGAAGTCCACGTCGGGCATGGCGCCGCCCTTGATCGTCCCCAGCGCCTCCTCGAGTGTAGGCACGCGCTCGCCCTTGAATTGCGGTCCGAACCACGATCCCGCATCCAGTTTCTTGATTTGCTCGAGCGTGAGGTCCGAGACGCGGCCCTCGCCGTCGGTCGTGCGGTCCACGGTGTCGTCGTGCATGATGACGAGATGGCCGTCTTTGGTCTCACGCACGTCGAACTCGATCAAGTCCGCGCCCAGCTCGATGGCTTTGCGGAACGCGGCGAGGGTGTTTTCCGGCGCATATCGTGAGGCGCCGCGGTGAGCGACCACCAGAGGGCCCGGCCAGTCGTAGAACGGCACGCCGTTCTTGCGGATGCGCAGCACACGCGCAGCCTTGGCGTCCACGACGGCTTCATAACCGTCCGCGCCCGCGCGGCCCTCGACCCAATAGACCGGCGCGTCTTTTTCGGCGCCTGGCCGGACGGCGGTAATCGTCAGATTCCTGACGTGAGCCTCGACCAGGTGAATCGCCTCCACAGGACTGATCGCGGCCGGTTGGCCCCGCAGGGACAGCAGCATGAAGGGAGCGCAAGCGGACAGCAGCAGCAAGCGCATGCTTCCCTTTTACACGACTCGGTCTTCGCGCGCAGCCGCGGTCGGCGCAGCGCCTGACTCCTGGGAATACAATCGCGAGTATGAACGCGCTTGCCCTGTTGTTGCTGTTCCAGGCCGCTTCCCCGCAGCCGGAGTTCGACCTGCTGCTCAAGGGCGGTCACGTCATTGACCCGCGCAACGGACTGAACGCCCGCCGGGACGTGGCGATCAAGGACGGGCGCATCGCAGCCGTCGAGCGCGAAATCCTCCCCACGCGCGCACTCAAGACCGTGGACGTCACCGGTTTCTATGTCACGCCGGGCTTGGTGGACATCCACGTCCACGTGTACGCGGGCACGGGGATGAGAAACGCCTACTCGGGCGATCTCAGCGTCTATCCCGACGGTCACACCTTCCGCAGCGGAGTCACCACCGTCGTGGATGCGGGCAGCTCCGGGTGGCGCAACTTCCCGGACTTCAAAGACCGGGTGATTGACCGCTCGCGCACGCGCGTGCTGGCCATGTTGAACATCGTGGGGCGCGGCATGGGAGGCGGCAAGTTCGAGCAGGACACATCGGACATGGACCCCAAGGCGACGGCCGAAATGGCCCGCCGGTACAGGGAAATCGTCGTGGGCATCAAGACCGCGCACTACGCGGCGCCCGACTGGACGGCAGTCGAGCGCGCCCTCGAAGCCGGCCGGCTGGCCGATCTGCCCGTGATGGTGGACTTCGGCAGCTTCCTTCCCGAACGGCCCTTCCAGCAACTGGTCCTCGAGAAGCTCCGGCCGGGAGACATCTACACGCACACCTACCTGGCCGCAGTTCCCATGTTCGACGAGGAGGGTCAGGTGCTGCCCTACCTGTTCGGCGCCAGCAAGCGCGGAGTGATCTTCGACCTGGGCCACGGTGCCGGCAGCTTCGTGTTCCGCCAGGCGGCGCCCGCCATCCGCCAAGGCTTCACCCCCGACACGATCTCCACCGACCTGCACGCAAACAGCATGAACGCAGGCATGAAGGACATGCTCAATGTGATGTCCAAGATGTTGAATCTGGGCATGACGCTCGAAGACGTGATCGTGCGCTCGACCTGGCGGCCCGCGCAGGTCATCCGCCGCCAAGAGCTCGGTCACCTGACGCCTGGGGCGCCCGCCGACGTCGCCGTCCTCAACCTGCGCTACGGCAATTTCGGTTTCGTGGACGTTTACGGCGCGCGCCTGCGCGGGGATCGCAAGCTGGAAGCGGAATTGACGGTGCGCGACGGGCGCGTGGTGTGGGATCTGAACGGCATCACGCGGACCGACTGGAACCGGCTGCCGCGCAACTACGGCCCGCAGGCCGACCCGCGCTGGGACGGGACCCTGGGCACTGCCAGCCGGCCGCGCCGCTGAGGGAACCCGACGGGCACACCAACCCCGCCAGCGCCAGCCCGCGCGAACGCTCAGTCGTTCAGGCTTCGCCTTCCTCTTGCAGGATTTCGAGCAACTCGATGTCGAAGGTCAGGTCCTTGCCGGCCAGGGGGTGATTCGCGTCGAGCGTAATCGAGCTTTCCGTGACCGCCGTTACCAGCACGGGGGTGACCCGGCCGTCGGGATGCTGGAGCTGGAGACGATCCCCAACCTTGGGATCCAGATCCGGAGGCACCCGGCGGCGGTCCACCTCGATGACCAGGAAGTCGGCGTGCGGCCCGTAAGCGTCCTCGGCCGGGATCTTCTGGGTCTTGGTTTCGCCGGGGGTCATGCCGATGACGGCGTTTTCGAATCCCGGGATGAGCTGGCCGTCACCGATGGTGAATTCCAGCGGTCCGCTGCGCAACGAGGAATCGAATACCGTGCCGTCGTCCAGTCTCCCGGTGTAATGAACTCTGACAGTGTCGCCGAACTTTGCTTGTGCCATGTTGGTCTGATGCCCAGGATTGGAGGTCGGATCCAAGGCGGGGCACCTTAAGTATAGCATCTCGCCGAAGCGCGAGTCGCGCGGCGCCCTGCAATGCGACCAAATTGACCGGCCGGGTTGCTCTCCGATACACTTTGAAATGCTGCCTGTGGAGGGTGCACCCGCCAGGCGCCTCAGGCGCAACCGGGCATGTCGAGCAGCCAAAACGGAGGTTCAGGAGTGCCGGAAGGGCGCAGCTATGTCTTCACGTCGGAGTCGGTGACCGAGGGGCATCCCGACAAGATGGCGGATCAGATCTCCGATGCCGTGCTGGACGCGGTGCTGGCGGAGGATCCCAACGGTCGCGTGGCGTGCGAGGTGCTCGTAACCACCGGGATTTGCGTGGTGGCGGGTGAAATCACCACCAAGGCTCCGGTGGACATCCCCAACATCGCGCGTGAGACCATCCGGGAGATTGGTTACACCGACGCCGCCTTCGGCTTCGACTGGCAGACCTGCGGCGTGCTCAACGTGGTCCAGAGGCAATCGGCCGACATCGCCTTGGGCGTGGATACGGGCGGCGCCGGGGACCAGGGCCTGATGTTCGGCTACGCTTGCGACGAGACGCCCGAGCTCATGCCGCTGCCCATCATGATGGCGCACAAGCTGGTGCGGCGATTGAGCGAGGTGCGCCGCGCCGGTCTGGTGGACTTTTTGCGTCCCGACGGCAAGAGTCAGGTCTCGGTGGAGTACGTCAACGGCGCGCCGGCGCGGATCACGGCGGTCGTGGTCTCAGCCCAGCACAGCGAACGCGTCCCGATCGAAGAAGTGCGGGAGCAGATCAAGCGGCACGTCATTGATGCAGTGATCCCGTCCGGCATGGTGGACGAAAGGACCACCTACCACATCAACCCCACCGGACGCTTCGTCATCGGCGGGCCGCACGGCGACACGGGACTCACCGGGCGCAAGATCATCGTGGACACCTACGGCGGCATGGGCCGGCACGGCGGAGGATGCTTCTCGGGCAAGGATCCGACCAAGGTGGACCGCTCGGCCTGTTACATGGCCCGCTACATCGCCAAGAACCTCGTGGCCGCGGGGCTGGCGCGACGTTGCGAGGTGCAGCTGGCCTACGCCATCGGCGTGGCCGAGCCGGTTTCGGTTTCCGTGAACACTTTCGGAACTGGCGCCATCGCTGACGAGCGGATCGTGGAGTTGATCCGGCAGCTTTTCCCGCTCACGCCGCGGGGCATGATCGAGCATCTGAAGCTGCGCCGCCCGATCTACCGAAGGACCGCCGCTTTCGGGCACTTCGGACGCACGGAAGATACCTTCACTTGGGAGGCCACCGACAAGGCCGCCGAGCTGCGAGACGCCGCGGGCTTGCGCGCGGCCAGCGTCGGTTGAGCCACGGGGCGAAGCGCGCGGAAAGCGAGGAGCTATGTCGAGCAAGCCGCAGAGTTCGGTCCCTTGTGACGTGAGAGATCTTTCCCTGGCCGAGACGGGCAAGAAACGCATCGAGTGGGCATTCCAGTCCATGCCCGTGCTCCAGCAGATCCGCAAACAGTTCATCAAGGCACAGCCGCTGGCGGGTGTGCGCATCGCCGCCTGCCTGCACGTGACCACCGAAACCGCCAACCTGATGATCGCCCTGCGCGACGGTGGCGCCCAGCCTGTGCTGTGCGCCTCCAACCCGCTGTCCACGCAGGATGACGTGGCCGCCGCGCTGGTGCGCGAATACAACATCCCGGTTTTCGCCGTCAAGGGCGAGTCCAGCGAGACCTACTACCAGCACATCCTCGCGGCCCTCGAGCATCGCCCGCAGATCACCATGGACGACGGTTGCGATCTGGTCACGACGCTGCACACCCGCCGCCAGGACCTGCTCGAAGGCGTGCTGGGCGGAACCGAGGAGACCACCACGGGCGTCATCCGTCTGCGCGCCATGTCGCGCGAAGGCGTGCTGCGCTATCCCGTCATCGCCGTCAACGACGCGATGACCAAACATCTTTTCGACAACCGCTACGGGACTGGCCAGAGTACGGTGGACGGCATCATCCGCGCCACCAACATCCTGCTGGCCGGGCTGAACTTCGTCGTGGCCGGCTACGGCTGGTGCGGTCGCGGGGTCGCCTTGCGCGCGCGCGGCATGGGCGCCAACGTGATCATCTGCGAAGTGGACCCCATCAAGGCCTTGGAAGCCCTCATGGACGGCTACCGCGTGATGTCCATGGCCGAGGCCGCCGAGATCGGCGACGTCTTCGTCACCCTCACCGGCAACAAGAACGTCATCACGCGCGAGCACTTCGAGCGCATGAAGAACGGAGCGATCCTGGCCAACTCCGGCCACTTCAACGTCGAGATTGACCTGGAGGCGCTGGGCCGCATGGCCTCCAGCCGCCGCCAGGTCCGGGAGTTCGTCGAAGAGTACGCCCTGCGCGATGGCCGGCGCATCTACGTGCTGGGCGAGGGCCGGCTCATCAACCTGGCTGCCGCCGAGGGCCACCCGGCTTCGGTCATGGACATGAGCTTCGCCAACCAGGCCCTCGCCGTCGAGTATCTCGTCGAGAACCATGCGCGCCTGGAGCGCCGTGTCTATCCCGTGCCCGAAGAGCTCGACCGGCGAGTGGCGCGCATGAAGCTGGAGTGCATGGGCGTCAAGATCGACCGGCTCACGCCGGAGCAGGAGCGATACCTGGCCACCTGGTCCGAGGGCACTTGAGCCTGGGAGCGTCTGCCCTTCCGAGGTGACGATTGGCTGATCCTTCCGAAATCCGCAAGAAGCTGGAGATCGCGGTCCCGGCTGCCGAGGTCAGCGAGGCTGCCGAACGCGCCGTGGCCGGCTTGCAGAAGAAGGTCCACCTGCGCGGCTTCCGGCCGGGCAAGGCGCCCGCCAGCCTCATTCAGCGGCTGTACGCCGACGAGATCCGGCGGGAAGTACTCAACGAGCTGGTGCCCAAGTACCTGTTCCAGCGCGCCGAGCAGGAAGGGTTCGTCATCGTCGGATCTCCTGAGATCCGCGACGTGCATTTCCAGCCTGGCGAGCCCCTCCGCTTCACCGCCGAGTTCGAGATCCAGCCCGAAATCGAGCTCGCCGACTACAAGGGCATCCCCATCGCCTACCAAGAGCCGGAGGTCACCGACGAGGACGTTGCCCGGCGGCTGGAACAACTGCGCCGCGAAAAGGCGGAACTGGTCACAGTGGAGCCCCGCCCGCTGGCTGCGGGAGATTTCGCGTTGGTGGCGATCGAGAGCCTGGCGGGAGCCGACCCGCCCATCCGCCAGGAGGATCTGTCGCTGGAAATTGCCGGCGAAGACACCCTGCCTGCCTTCACCGAGAATCTGCTCGGATTGTCGCCTGGCGAGGAAAAGGAATTCGACGTCCACTATCCGGAAGACTATGGGCAGCGGCGGCTGGCCGGCAAGACCGTGCGGTTCCGCGTGCGGGTCAAAGCGGTGCGCCGCAGGGAACTGCCCGAGCTGAACGACGAGTTTGCCCGGGACCTCGGCGATTACATGAACCTCGAGGAACTCCGAGAGGCCGTGCGGCGCTCTCTGCTGGTGGAACGGCAACTGGAGGCGCGTCGGGAGGCGGAGCAGCGTCTGGTGGACAAGCTCATCCAGATGCACGACTTCCCCGTCCCGCAGGCCTATGTGGAAAGGCAACTGGAGCTCGAAGCGGCGCGGTCCATGCAACTCATGGAATCCCAGGGCTTGGATCCCGCGAGGCTCGACTGGCAGAAGTTCGCCGAAACCAGGAGGGACCGCGTGCTGCGCGATGTCAAGGCGTCACTCATCCTGGAAAAAATCGCCGACCGCGAAGGCATCTACGCCACCCAGGACGAGGTGGATCGGGAGGTGCAACGCATCGCGCGCCAGGAGCGCCAGCCCGTGGCCGCCGTGCGCATGAGGCTGGAGAAGCAGGACGGCCTCAGGCGCATCGCCCACCGCATCCGCACGCAGAAAACGCTGGACTTTCTGTTCGAGCACGCCACCAAGAGGCCCGTGGAGTGATACGGACTCTGTGGTTCCGTGCCGCTCGCCCGGTTGCTGTAGAATAATCAGAAGCGGCGCAGATCGAGCTGCTCGCCAGCTTCGCGGTGCCGGCATTACCTGCCAGGCAGGCCGACCGCCAGTGCGAGAGGAGGGTTCATCGAGGAGGAGTGGGATGCAGAGATTCGGCGCGGCAGCCTTGGTGGTCTTCATGGCGGCGGCCCAGATGGCCGCACGCCCCCAGCAACCCCCGGCGCCACGCGAGCCAGAGCCGGCCAAGCAGGCTGTCGAACCCGCTCCCGCGGCGTTGGCCGAGGCGCCGCCCGCCGCGGTGGACCCGCGCACCTACATCATCGGGCCGGAGGACATCCTTCTGATCCGAGTCTGGCGGGAGCCCGAACATTCCGGCCTGGTCACCGTGCGTCCGGACGGCAAGATCACCTTGCCCCTCATCGGCGACATCCAGGCCGCTGGCCTTACTCCGGACAAGCTCGACGCCGAGGTCACGAACGCGCTGGCCAAATACATCAACAATCCTGACGTGATCGTTTCCGTGCAGGCCGTGCGCAGCAAACGCTATTACGTGACCGGGGAAGTCAACCGTCCCGGGGCTTACCCGCTGGTGACGCCCGTCACGGTGCTCGAAGCGCTCACCCTGGCAGGCGGTTTCCGCGATTTCGCCAACAAGAAGAACATCACGATCCTGCGCGGCAACCAGCGCTTCAGGTTCAACTACAACGACGTGATCAAGGGCAAGAACCTTTCGCAGAACATCGTGCTCCAGCACGGCGACTACATCATCGTGCCATGAGAACCGCCTCAGCCGGGCGCAGGAAAGTCCGATAAGGGGAAAAGGGATGCAGCCACCTGCGGATACGGTCTCCACACCGCGACGGCCGCTCGACGTCGAGGATTATCTCGACATCGTGCGCCGCAACAAGAGCTGGCTGATCGGGCCTGCTTTCGCAGGCCTGGTCCTCGCCGTCGTCATTGCCTTCCTGTTGCCGGACACGTACGTCTCGGAGGCCACCATCCAGGTCACCCCGCCGCAGGTACCGCAGCACCTGGTGCCCTCGAACGTGAACGTCGAGATCTCCCAGCGCATCAGCGCGATGGCCTCCAACATTCTCAGCCGTCCCACGCTCACCAACATTGTCCAGAGCTACAACCTCTATCCGCGCGAACGCGCACGCCTGCCGATGGAAGACATCATCGAGCAGATGCGGAGCCGGGACATCCGCATCTCTCCGGTCACGCGCCTGTCCACCGCCTCGCGCGACCGCGCCTCGGTCTTCCGCATCTCCTTCGCCTACGAGAATCGGTTCCTTGCGCAGAAAGTGGCCGCGGATCTTGCCGGCCGGTTCATCGAGGAAAACATCCGCGCGCGTTCCAGTCAGTCCCTGCAGACCACGGAATTCCTCAAGGATCAGTTGCAGCAGGCCAAGCAGGAGCTGGACGCCTGGGAGAACAAGCTGACCGACTTCCGCGTGCGCAACAGCGGCCGGCTCCCGGACCAGCTCGACCGCAACCTCAACGCCATCCGCGCCTTCGAGACCCAGCTCGCCGGCATCAACGACGCCATCAACCGTCTGGCGCAGGAAAAACTGATGCTGGAGTCCCAGATCCGGATCATTCGGGATCAGATGGCGGCCCTCAAGCCCTCAGGCGAGGCCTCCGAAGCGCCTGTGCGCCGCGAACGGCTCATCGAGATCGAACGGCAGATCGTCGCGCTCGAGACGGCGCTGGCGGGCTTGCGCGAGCGGTACCGAGAGAACCATCCCGACGTACAACGTCTGGAGCGTCAGTTGGCCGGGCTCCGCAAGCAACGAGAGTCGCTGCTCGGAGAGGAAGGAGCCCCACAGATCGAAGAGCCGCAGCCCCGCGGGCTCAGCCCGGAGCAGCTCAAGAGCCTGCGCGCTGCGGAGGCCTCCATCGCCCGGCTTCAGAGCCAGATCGCCGCCAAGGAGCTGGAAATGGAGGCCAAGATCAAGGAGCAGCAGAACTTCCAGCGGCTCATCAAGCAGTACCAGAGCTACATCGAAACCAGCCCGCTGGTCGAGCGCGAGTATGCCGAGCTGACCCGCAATCGGGATCTGGCCCGTGCCCGATACGAGGACCTCAGCAAGCGGGCCTCCGCCTCCGAGATGGCTACCGACCTGGTGGCGCGCGGGCAGGCTGACAAGCTGGAGTTGCTCGAGCCTGCCTCGCTTCCCGAGCGGCCCGCCAAACCGAACCGGCTGCTGATCGTCGCTACCGGTCTCGGCGCGGGACTCGTGCTCGGCGTCTTCGCTGTCGGAGCGCGAGAAATGAAGGACACGTCCCTCAAGAACCTCAAGGACGTGAGGGCCTACACCAAGCTTGCCATTCTTGGCACGATTCCGCTGCTCGAAAACGACTTGGTGGTGCGGCGCAAGCGCCGCCTGGCTTGGTTGGCCTGGTCCGCCGCTTCGCTGCTGGGCGTCGCCGCCATGGCGGGCTCGGTGCTTTACTACTACACTACGCGCACCTAGGGAACCGGGCACGCGAGAGGGGAGGCCCAATGAGCCGCGTTCATGATGCACTGCGCAGAGCAGAACAGATGATGGGCACCGCCGGCGAGCCTCAGGCCACCGCCGGCGAGGTGGTGCAGGTCGCGCCAACAGCGGAACTGATTCCTGCGGCCGGTTTCCTCGAGAGGCTCGACGAAGTGCCGTTCCAGCCTGCGGAGGGAGCTCTGCTGCTCGACCTCTCCCACCCCCACCAGCCGCCGAACGAGGAATTCCGCAGCTTGCGCACCAGGCTGAACCACCTGCAAAACCTCCAGCCGCTGCACACCCTTGTCGTCACCAGTCCGTCCCCCGCCGAGGGCAAGTCCTTCGTGGCTGCCAACCTGGCCATCGCGCAAGCGCAGTTGAGCGGCAACCTCGCCCTGCTGGCCGATTTCGATTTGCGCCGCCCGGTGCTGCACGCTCTCTTCCAGATCCCCCGCAGCCCCGGGATCACGGACTACCTGCTCGGCAACGCCCCGCTCGAGGCTGTCATCAAACGCGTTGCTGGCATGAATCTGTGTGTGATGCCGGCGGGATCGGTGGTCAAGAATCCGCTCGAGCTGATCAACCTCCGCCAGACCAGAGAGTTGTTGCGCGAATTGCCAAGAATCTTCCACTGGGTGATCCTCGACAGCCCGCCCCTGCTTTTTTCCGCCGACGCCAACCTGCTGGGGACCATGACGGACGGCACCATTCTGGTGGTTCGCATCGGGCAAACCACCATTGACATGGTGGCGCGCGCCATGCAGTCGTTGTGCGAAAACAACGTGGTGGGCGTGGTCGTGAACGCGGCCCGAGCAGGCGAGCTGTACAGCAAGTACACGTACTACTACTCGAGCTACGGTTATCGCGACCGGGAGCAAGGGGTCGAAGCCGGCGAGGGCGCTGACAAGCCCGCCCACTGACCGGCGCCGTTCAGCGTTTCACGATGGGCCGCAGAGGCCTGGCGTAGATGAAGCGAAAGGCCACCGGCCCGTGATCTCCCTGGAGCATGATGGGATTCTCGGGCGCCTCGGGGATGGGCATGTGGGCGCGCGTCGGGCCGTCCACCTCCACGTTTTCCTGCACCAGCAGGCCGTTGTGCAATACGCGAACGAAGCGCGCGTTCTCGATCTTTCTGCCCGAAGCGTCGAAACGCGGTGCGCGAAACCAGATCTGGAAAGATTGCCACTCGCCCGGCCGCCGGCTGGCGTTGCGCAAAGGGGGCGACCCACCCACGCCCCTGCCGTCAATCCAGCGATGATAGATCGCCCCGCAGTCGGATGTCCTCATCGGTTCGGGTGTTCCCCAACTGTCGAAGATCTGCACCTCGTAGAGGCCGTGCAAGTAAACGCCTGAATTGGAGCCCTTCGCCAGCAGGAACTCCAGGTACAGCTCCACGTCGCCGAATTTTTCCTCCGTGACCAGGTTCACAGTGCGCCCGCTAGGGCCGTTGAGGAGGCGGTCTCCCGGTATGGGCACCGCGAACAGGCGCGTGGGCGCAAGGTAGGGCTCCCAGCGGACGCCACGCGTGGTCAGCCATTCGTTGGGCAGCCTGTCGTCCTGGGGACGCCACCCGGTCAGATCGCGCCCGTTGAACAGAGGGCGCCAGCCTTCTTCCAGCAGGAACGGCGGGTCGCCGTGAGGCTCGCCGTCGTTGAGCTCCGGCAGCTTCTGAGCGCTCAGAGGCAGCCACGCCACCACAAAGAAAGCAGGCAAACGAACCGGCTTGCGCATGGCCTTATTCTGCCCCAGCCGGCCAGGCGAGTGTGCGCCGCGAATCCTCAGACCACCGTCTCGCGGGGGGCGTGGATCTCTTGCAGGCTCCAGACGCGGATCGGGTCGCGGCGGCGCGAGGCCACCGCCTCGGCCACGGCCCGTGCCGCGCTCATGGTCGTGATGCAAGGCACGCGGTAAGTGAGCGCCGTGCGGCGGATCGCCTTTTCGTCCGAGAAAGAGTGCGCCCCCGCCGGCGTGTAGATGACCAGTTGCACCGCCTGTGTCTTGATCAAGTCCACGCCGTTCGGCCGGCCCTCGTTCACCTTGAAGACCGTGCGGCACTCGAGCCCCGCCGCGCGGAGCGCCGCCGCGGTGCCGCGCGTCGCCGCCAGGGCGAAGCCGTAGTGCGCCAGCGCCCGCGCCACTTCGACGGCAGCCGGTTTGTCGCGGTCGTTGACGCTGATGAAGGCCGCGCCCCGGTCTGGCAGCGGTACGCCCGCGCTCAACTGCGCTTTCGCGAATGCCTCGCCGAAGTTCTCGCCCACGCCCATGACCTCGCCCGTCGAACGCATCTCCGGGCCCAGGGCCGGATCCACGCCGGGGAATTTGTTGAAGGGGAAGACGGGCGACTTGACGAAGAACTGCGGGACGGGCAGCACGCCCGAGGTCTGTCCGCCGGTCAGGTGGGCGAAATCCTTCAGCTTGCCGCCCAGCATCAGTCCCACGGCGATCTTGGCCAGCGGCACGCCGGTCGCCTTGCTCACGTAGGGCACCGTGCGCGAGGCCCGCGGGTTGACCTCCAGCACATAGACCGTGCCGTTCTGGATCGCATACTGCACGTTCATCAGGCCCACCACGCGCAAGGCGCGCGCCAGCCGCACGGTGTACTGCTCGATCGTGGCCAACTGTTCGCGACCGATCGAGATCGCGGGCAGCACGCAGGAGGAATCGCCCGAGTGGATGCCGGCCTCCTCGATGTGCTCCATGATGCCCGCGATGAGCACATCCTCGCCGTCGGAGAGCGCGTCCACGTCCACCTCGATGGCGTCTTCCAGGAACCGATCAATCAGAACCGGGCGCTCCTGGCTGAAGACCACTGCTTCCTGCATGTAGCGCCGCACGGTGTCCTCGTCGTAGGCGATCACCATGGCGCGACCGCCCAGCACGTAACTCGGTCGGACCAGCACCGGGAAACCGATGCGCCGCGCGATGGCGCACGCCTCGTCGACGCTGGTGGCCGAGCCGTGGGCCGGGGCGGGAATGCCGAGCTCGTTCAGCAGCGCACCGAACAACTTGCGGTCCTCGGCCAGGTCGATGGACTCGGGAGCCGTGCCGATGATGGGCACACCGGCGCGTTTCAGTGGCAGCGCCAGCGTCAGCGGCGTTTGCCCCCCGAACTGCACGATGACGCCGTCCGGCCGCTCGGTCTCGTAGATGTTGAGCACTTCCTCGAGCGTCAACGGCTCGAAGTAGAGCCGGTCGCTGGTGTCGTAGTCCGTCGAGACCGTCTCCGGGTTGCAGTTCACCATGATGGACTCGATGCCGAAGGTGCGCAGGGCGAAGGAGGCGTGGCAGCAGCAGTAATCGAACTCGATGCCCTGGCCAATGCGGTTCGGCCCCGCGCCCAGGATCATGATCTTGCGGCGCTGGCCGGGGTCTGCCTCGCACTCGCCCTCGTAGCTGGAATAAAGGTAGGGCGTGAAGCTCTCGAACTCGGCGGCGCAGGTGTCCACGCGGTTGAAGACGGCGCGGATGCCCATCTCCAGCCGCCGGCGGCGGACCGTCATCTCGTCGGTCTTCCACAGCCGCGCCAGCGTGCGATCGCTCAGGCCATCGCGCTTGGCTTGCCGCATGCGTTCGGGGGTGACCGTCTCCAGGCTCTCGCTCGCCAGCTCCTTCTCCAGTTCCACCGCCTGGCGCACCTGCTCGAGGAACCATGGGTCTATGGCTGTCAGCTCGTGCGCCTGCTCGACCGTGTATCCCTTCTGGAAGGCGAACCGCAGATAGTTCAGGCGGTCGGGATTGGGCGTGATCAGCTTCTGCCGGATCAGGTTCTCATCGTACGTTTCGGCAGCAGCCGAGCGCCCCGTCTCCAGGCTCCGCATGGCCTTGGCCAGCGCCTGCTTGAACGTGCGACCGATGGCCATCACCTCGCCCACCGATTTCATCTGCGTGCCCAGCACGGGCTCGGCGCCGGGGAACTTTTCGAACTGCCAGCGCGGAATCTTCACCACCACGTAGTCAATGGTGGGCTCGAAGCAGGCGGGCGTCTTGCGAGTGATGTCGTTGGGGATTTCGTCCAGCCGGTAGCCCACGGCCAGCTTGGCCGCGATCTTGGCGATGGGGAAGCCGGTGGCCTTCGAGGCCAGGGCGGAGCTGCGCGAGACGCGCGGGTTCATCTCGATGATCACCATGCGGCCGGTGCGCGGGTGGATGGCGAACTGCACGTTGGAGCCGCCCGTATCCACCCCGATCTCGCGCAGGCAGGCCAGCGCCGCGTCGCGCATCATCTGGTACTCGCGGTCGGTCAGGGTCTGCGCCGGCGCCACCGTGATCGAGTCGCCCGTATGCACGCCCATGGGGTCGAAGTTCTCGATGGGGCACACGATGATGGCGTTGTCCGCTCGGTCCCGCATGACCTCGAGCTCGAATTCCTTCCAGCCGAGCACGCTCTCCTCGATCAGCACCTCGTGTACGGGCGAGGCGGCAAGGCCGCGCTCGAGCAGCTCGACCAGCTCCTCGCGGTTGTAAGCGATGCCGCCGCCGGTGCCGCCCAGGGTGAAACTGGGCCGCAGGATCACGGGGTAGCCGATCCGTTGCGCGAACTCGACGCCGTCGGCCACGTTGTTGACGAGCTGCGACTGCGGCACCTCGAGGCCGATCTTGCGCATGGCGTCCTTGAACAGCAGCCGGTCCTCGGCCTTCTTGATCGCCTCGAGCTTCGCGCCGATCAGCTCGACGCCGTAGCGCTCGAGCACGCCCGCCTCGGCCAGCTCGACCGCCAGGTTCAGGCCGGTCTGTCCGCCCACGGTCGAAAGCAGTGCATCCGGCCGCTCGCGTTCGATGATCCTCTCGACGAAGGGCAGCGTCAAGGGTTCGACGTAGGTTCTGTCGGCCAGCTCCGGATCGGTCATGATCGTGGCCGGATTGGAATTGACCAGGATGACTTCGTAGCCCTCGGATTTGAGCGCCTTGCACGCTTGCGTGCCCGAGTAGTCGAACTCGCAGGCCTGGCCGATGACGATCGGACCGGAGCCGATGATCAGGATGCGGTGGATGTCGTTGCGGCGGGGCATCGGGCGTTCACACCTCCCGCGGGCTGACGGCGCACTCCCGCATCAGCCGCACGAACTCATCGAACAGGTAAAGCGAGTCGTGCGGCCCTGGCGCCGCCTCAGGATGATACTGCACGCAGAAGACCGGTTCGCGGCGATGCCGGAAGCCCTCCAGCGTGCCGTCGTTGAGATTGAAATGCGTCAGCTCGATGTCGGCCGCCGGCAGCGAGTCCGGATCCACCGCGAAACCGTGATTGTGCGAAGTGATCTCGACGCGGTTGGTGAGACGATTGATCACCGGGTGATTGGCCCCGCGGTGGCCGAATTTCAGCTTATAGGTCTTTCCTCCGAACGCCAGCCCGAGGAGCTGGTGGCCGAGGCAAATGCCGAAGATCGGCTTGCGGCCGATGAGCCGGCGGATGTTCGCCACTTGGCGCTGGAGCGGCTCCGGATCGCCCGGGCCGTTCGAGAGGAACACGCCGTCCGGCTTCAGCGCCAGCACGTCTTCGGCCGGCGTCAGCGATGGAACCACCGTGACCCGGCATCCTACGTGCACCAGCCTCCGCAGGATGTTGCGCTTGATGCCGAAATCGTAGGCCACTACGTGGAATTGCGGTTCCGGCGGGCGCCCGACCCGCTCGGAGGGCGAGCAGGGTACGACGCCCCGTTCCCATCTGTACGCTTCCACGGTCGAAACGCCCGTGGCCAGATCCAGCCCCGCCATCGGGGGGATGCTGCGCGCCTTCTCGATCAATTGCTTTGGATCGGCCGGGACGCCCGAGAGCACGCCGCGCATCACCCCATGCGTGCGCAAGCGCCGTACCAGCGCACGCGTGTCGACCCCGCTGATGACCGGGATGCCGTGCCGGCACAGGAACTGCCTCGCCTCTTCCTCCGCGCGCCAGTTGCTCGCCACGGGCGAAAACTCCCGGACCACCAGCCCCTCGATGTAAGGCCGGCCGGCCTCACTGTCCTCGCCATTGGCCCCGTAATTGCCAATCTGGGGATAGGTCAACACCATGATCTGTCCGGCATAGGAAGGATCGGTGAAGATCTCCTGGTAGCCGGTCATCGCGGTGTTGAAGACGACCTCGCCCGCGCGCTCGACGGGCGCACCAAGGCTCGTGCCCTCGAAGACCGTTCCGTCCTCCAGGGCGAGGATCGCTGTGCTCAATGGGGAATCCTCCCGCGGAGTGGAATGCACCTACCATTTGAGCATTCCCGCACCCCGGCCTTCAAGCGTGCGGGTTGCTCGTCCGAGCTCGGCCGGGCCGACACTGCGGCTTGCCAGGCCGATCTCCATCGGACGCCCACTTCGAACGGCGCGCGGAGTCGTCCGTTTCGACCGCTCGCCGCCGCTGCGCAGCCGGTCGGGTGAGCTCACCCGGTGGGGAAGAGCATCTCCCTGGCGAAGATTTCCTCGAACTCGGGGTCGGCCGCCAGGGGCAAGTGTCGGATGCGGCGGCGCAACCGGTCGAAGGCTTCCGCGTCACGGGCCGCCACGAACAGCGCCATCTTGGCCCCGAGCAAGGCGGTGTTGCCCGCCGGTACGACGCGTTCCTCCTCGAAAGCGAGCAGCCCGATGCGCCGCGCGCTGGCGCGGTTGACGTAGTTGCCGAAAGCGCCCGCCAGATAGAGACGCCGGACGCGGCAGGGCTGGGCCCCCAGCTCCCGTAACAGGATGCGCACGCCCGCCGCGATCGCGGCCTTCGCCAGTTGCAGCTCGCGGATGTCGCGCTGCGTGATGGCCACCGGCGGGCACAGTTGCCAGGCATCGCCGCAGGCGCGCAGGCGGCCTCTTTGGTCGAGCAGACCGAGCTCGAGCGCGACTGCGGCCGCGTCCACCAGCCCGCTGCCGCAGATGCCGCGTGGCGGGGCGTTGCCCAGGACGCGGCACTGCACCCTGCCGTCGCACAGGACCACCTCGGAGATGGCGCCCGTGGCCGCCCGCATCCCCCAGCGGATGCGCCCGCCCTCGAAAGCCGGACCGGCCGCCGTCGAGGCGCAGAGGGCGCCGGTCCGCGAGCCGAAGACGATCTCGCCGTTGGTCCCCAGATCCATCAGCCCCGCGAGTTCGTCGCCTTCCAGAAGCCGGGTGGCCAGCACTCCCGCGAGCACGTCGCTGCCCACGAAGCCCCCGATGCACGGGAGGAAGGCCACGGCGGGATCACCCGGCAGTCTCCAGCCCAGCTCCCGGCATTGGAACATTTGCATGCCGTCCTGTTGGGTTTGGAAAGGTACGCGGGCCAGCGGCTCCACGTCCAGCCCGGCGAACAGGTGGTGCATGACCGTGTTGCCTACCAGCACCACCCTCGTGACTGCGCGCGACGCGCCAGCAGCCAGCTGCTCCGCCATGCGTCCGATCTCCGCACGGATCGCATCGCGAAGGCGTCGCAAGCCCTCCGGCGCCAGCGCATGCTCGACCCGGCTCATCACGTCCGCGCCGAAGACCGCCTGTGGGTTCAGGGCGCTGCGCACGCCCAGCACCCGCCCGTTCTCCAGATCCACGAGCTGGGCCACCAGCGTCGTCGTGCCCGCGTCCACCGCCAGACCGAGTCCCTCTGCCGGCACAAAGGCGAAGGGCGTATCGTCGGCCAGAATGGGGGTCTCCCATTGGCCGACCTCCAGCGTGAGGTCCCCTTCGACCCGGGCGTGGCAGGCCAGCCGCCAACCCGCCTCGAGCTCGGCAGCGGAAAAGGCCCGCCGGTCCTCGTCGCCGATGGGAAGGGCGCCTTCCAGGACGCGCACCCGGCAGCGCCTGCACAGGCCGCGGCCACCGCAGGGAAACTCCACGCCCCGTGGGAACAACGCATCCCTGAGCGCGCTGCCCGGCTCGAGGGTGAGGGCCTGGCCGAGCGGCTCGAGTCGGAGGGTTACGGGACCGCTCACGGGCGTGAACGTTGGCCGCTTATTCCGCGAAGAAATTGCCCATGCGGCGGAACTTCTCGAAGCGCTGTTCCACCAGCTCCTCGGGGCTCAGGCGGGCCAGCTCGTCCAGCGCCTGGCGCAGCGTTACGCGGATCATGGCGGCCGCAGCATCCCAGTCGGTATGGGCGCCCTCGCCCGGTTCGGGGATGATCCCGTCAATCAAACCGAGCCGGTAGAGATCCTGTGCGGTCAGCTTCAGCGCCGCGGCCGCACGCTCGGCGAACTTGGCGTCGCGGTAAATGATGGCGGCGCAGCTCTCCGGAGAGATCACGCTGTAGATGGCGTTCTCCAACATGTAGACGCGGTTGCCCACGCCGAGGGCCAGGGCGCCTCCGCTTCCGCCTTCCCCGATGCAGATCACGACCACGGGCGACCGCAGCCGCGCCATCTCGCGCAGGTTCGTCGCAATCGCTTCCGCCTGCCCGCGCTCCTCGGCGTCAATGCCGGGGTAGGCGCCGGGCGTGTCGAGCAGCGTGAGGATGGGCCGGCCGAACTTGGCCGCAAGCTGCATCACGCGCAGCGCTTTGCGGTAGCCCTCCGGTTTGGGCATGCCGAAGTTGCGGTAGAGCTTCTGCTTGGTGTCGCGGCCCTTCTGCTGAGCGGCGATCATGATGGGGCGGCCCTCGAAGAACCCCATCCCGCAGACGATCGCGGGGTCGTCGGCGAATCGCCGGTCGCCGTGGATCTCCTGAAAATCGGTGAAGAGCCGCTGGATGTAATCCAGCGAATGCGGGCGCTTGGGATGCCGGGCCAGTTGTACCCTTTGCCAGGCGTCGCTGGCCTCGCCCGGTGCGGGCGGCTTGGTGGCTGCTTCGCTCATCGGTGTTCCTCGGCGATCGGCCTGCTCATCCGGCGAGAACTTCCAGCGAGTCGGGACCGCAAATGCGTTCCACCTCCTCGCGGAACTCCCGGTCCGGTCGGACCTTCTGGGTAATATCCAAGATTAGCGAAAAATCGCGGGCGTGTTCCAACCGCAGTCGCACTTCCGTGGGGCCCGGCTTCCGTGCGAACAATCGGGCCAGCGCGGTGGCTGCCTCCTCCCCGGCCCCGACCAGCGGCACCCGGATCGCGATCAGGGCCGGAAGCGCGGGGCTGGCCACCGACAGCGGGACGATCTCCTGCACGGAAACTTTCGGCGCCGCCCCTTCCTCCGGCAGCGCCGAGCCGCGGATCAGCACGGGCTCGCCCTCTCTCAGATCGTTGGCCAGCTTCTCATAGTGCTGCCCGAAGACGACCAGCTCCACGCTGCCGTAGAGGTCCTCCAATTGCGCCGAAGCCCAGGCCCGGCCCTCGCGCGAGCGACGTCGTTGCACTCCGTTGAGCAGGCCGCACAGGGCCACCTGGGCGCCGCGCTCGGCCCCCTCCAGCGTTTCGCTGGTGTGGGTGGCCAGCTCGCGAATCTTCTCCGCGTACTGTTCGAGCGGGTGACCGGTGACGTACAGGCCCAGGACCTCCCGCTCGAAGGCCAGTTTCTCGGCGAGGTCCCACTCCGGCACGGCAGGCAGCGGCCGGTCCTCGATCTCCTGGTCATGCCAGCCTGCGAACAGGCCCGCCTGCCCGTTGACCCGGTCGCGCCAAGCCCTCTGACCAGCCTCGATGGCCCCATCCAGCGCGGCCAGCAACTGGGCCCGGTGCCCGCCCAGCGAATCCATGGCGCCAGCCTTGATCAGGTTCTCGAGCACGCGCCGGTTGAGCGCCCCGAGATCCACGCGCTCGCAGAAATGGTAGAGCGAACGGAAGCGGCCTGCTTCTCGCCGCGCGGCCAGGATCGCTTCGGCCGAACTCTGCCCCAGGTTCTTGATCGCCCCAAGACCGAAGCGGATCGCTCCGCCGTCCGGTGTGAAGCTCCACTGGCTGGTGTTGACATCCGGCGGAAGCACGCGGATCCCCATCTCGCGGCACTCGTTGATGTAACGGACCAGCTTTGCGCTGTTGCCCGCCTCCGAGGTCAGCAGCGCGGCCATGAAGTAGACCGGATAATGCGCCTTCAGATACGCGGTAACATAGGCCAGATAGGCGTAGGCCGCCGAGTGCGACTTGTTGAAGCCGTAGCCGGCGAACTGTTCCATCAGATCGAACAGCCGCTCGACCTTGCGCCGCGGATGACCGAGCGCCGTCGCGCCGCGGATGAACCTTTCCCTCTGCGCAGCCATCTCCTCGGGCTTCTTCTTGCCCATGGCCCGCCGCAGGATATCCGCCTCGCCCAGGCTGTAGCCGGCCAGCTTGTGGGCGATCTGCATGACCTGTTCCTGGTAGACGATGACGCCGTAGGTTTCCTCGAGGATCTCTTTGAGTTCGGGGAGCTCGTAGGCTACCGGCCGGCGGCCGTGCTTGCGCTCGATGAAATCGTCAATCATGCCGCCTTGGATCGGCCCCGGTCGGTAAAGGGCGTTGAGGGCGATCAAGTCTTCCAGGCGGCTGGGCTGTGCGCGGCGCAGCAGGTCGCGCATGCCCGCGCTTTCGAACTGGAATACGCCACTGGTCAGCCCGCGCGAGAAGATCTCGAAGGTCCTGGCGTCGTCCAGGGGAAGATCCTCGAGCGCGAGTTTCTGGCCGCAATGCGTTTCGATCAGGCGCAAGGCGTCGTGGATCAGGCTGAGCGTCGCCAGCCCGAGGAAGTCCATCTTGAGCAGGCCGAGCTGCTCGAGGCCCTGCATGTCGAACTGGGTGACGACCTCGTCCTTCGCCGTACGGTAGAGCGGAACGAGCTCCTTGAGCGGCGTGGGAGAGATGACGACCCCGGCCGCATGCACCGAGGCGTTGCGCGCCATGCCTTCCAGCCGCCTCGCCACCTCGATCACCTCGGCGACCCTCGCGTCCCTGGCGGCGGTCTCGGCCAGCGCGGGCTCCAGCCGCAGCGCCTCGTCCAGGGTGATGTTGAGCACGTTCGGCACGAGCTTGGTGATGCGATCCACCTCCGCGTAGCTCATGTCCAGCGCGCGCCCCACGTCCTTGATGCCCGCCCGGGCGCCCAGCGTGCCGAAGGTGATGATCTGGGCGACATGGTCGCGCCCGTACTTCTCGGTCACGTACTGGATGACCTCGCCGCGACGGAAGGCGCAGAAGTCAATGTCAATGTCGGGCAGACTGATGCGCTCCGGGTTGAGGAAGCGCTCGAACAGCAATCCGTATTGCAGCGGGTCAATGTCGGTGATGCCCAGTGCGTAGCTGACCAGGCTCCCGGCGGCGGAGCCGCGTCCGGGGCCCACCGGGATTCCCCGCTCGCGCGCGAAACGGATGAAGTCCCAGACGATCAGAAAATAGCTGGAGAACTTCATCTGCTGGATGGTGCGGATCTCGCGTTCCAGCCGCTCTTCGTACTCGGCCAGATCGTGCTTGAGGCGGCCTGCGGCCCGCAGGGCCTCCAAGCGGGGCCGGCGTTTCTCGAATCCCTGGCGCACCGCCCACTCGAAATAGGTATCCGTGGTGTGGCCTTCGGGCACGTCGAACTTGGGGAAGGGATCCGGGATGCGATCCAGCCGGACCTGGCAACGCTCGGCGATTTCCCAGGTCCGGTCCAGGGCCTCTTCCAGCTCGCCGAAAAGCTGCATCATCTCGGCGCGGGACTTCAGGTAGAAATCGGCAGTCGGCCAGCGGAGCCGCGACGGATCGCTCATCGTCTTGCCGGTCTGGATGCACAGCAGGATCTCGTGCGCGCGCGCGTCCTCGCGCCGCAGATAGTGAGTGTCGTTGGTGACGACGAGGGGGATACCGGTTTCCTCCGACAGGCGCACCAGGCCCGGCACGACCACTCGGTCCTGCGGCAAGCCGTGATCCTGCACCTCGAGAAAGAAATTCCCTTTGCCGAAGATGTCCTGCCAGGTGTAAGCCAGCCGGCGCGCCTGCTCGTAGCGGTCCGCCGCCAGAGCCTCGCTGATGTCGCCCTTCAGGCAGCCCGACAGCGCGATGAGGCCTTTGGCGTGCCGGGCCAGCAGGTCGCGATCCACCCGCGGCTTGTAGTAGAAGCCCTCCAGGTAGCCCGTGGTGACCAACTGAATGAGGTTGCGGTAGCCTTCCTGCGTCTCGCTTAGCAGCACGAGGTGGTAGTATTTCTCGCTCCGGGTGCGGTGCCCCTCTGCCGCGACGTAGACTTCGCAGCCGATCACCGGATGCACGCCGCGCGCCCGCGCCGCATTGTAGAATTGCACCGCCCCGAACAGGTTGCCGTGATCGGTCATGGCGATGGCGGGCATGCCGTGCGCGGCGACGGCCTCCATGAGCTGCCCGATCTCGCAGGCACCGTCCAGCAGCGAGTAATCGGTGTGGCAGTGCAGGTGTACGAAGGGCGGCTCGGCCATCCTGGTTCTCAGTATAGGATGCGAGGAAGATACGCGAAGGGCGGGGCACTTCGCGCCCCGCCCTCCCGTCAGCCGGTTTGCCGCCCGATCAGAAATCCACGCGCAGGTTGAACTGGATGACGCGGCTCAGGCCGCGCTGCGTGTTGACGGTGCCGAAATCGGCTCGGGTCGGATCGGTGACCGGCCCGGCGAAGTTGGTGTGGTTGGTGGCGTTCAACAGCTCGACGTCGAAGCTGGTGCGCAGCCTCTCGGTGATCCGGAACACGCGCTTGATCTTCACGTCCCAGTTGCGGATGCCATCCTCGCGCAGCGACTCCAACCGCGTCGGGAAGACCCTCACGTGGAACGAGCCGGGCTGCATCGCCGAACGGCCCTCGAAGCCCACGAAGCCCTGGGGCACGGCACCCGCCCCGGTATAGCGAATCGAGCCGTCGAACCACTGGTGGATGTCTTTCTTGTGGACTTCCTTGTGCCTGAACAGCTCGCCGATCTTCGAGATGTCGCCGTAGAAGAAGCGGTTCGCCCAACTGGTGGGGGCGCCCATCTGGTACTGGTAGACCCAGCTGAGTTGCCAACCGCCGATGATGTGCTGGATGGGATGCTGGTTCACCCACCGGCGGCCCTTTCCGAAGGGCAGCTCCCAGATGGCGCTCCACACCGTGCGGTGCGGGCGGATGGCGTCCTGAGGCCGGAACGAAGGTTTGGCGTCGAACTCGTTCGCGTAGAAGTCCGACTCGCTGCCTTTCGACCAGGTGTACATCACCGCCGTCTGGAAGCCGCGCGCGAAACGCCGCTCCAGACGGAGCTGGATGTCGTGATAGATGTTGATGCCGCGTGCCTCGCCGAAGGCCACGCCCGGGCGCAGCCCGCTCAGGCCGTTCATGTTCGGATGGGCGCGCAGCAACTGGTGCTTGCGGATCGTCGTGCTGGTGAAGAAGCCCACGGTCCGCAAGTAGTTGTACAGCACCGGGTCGGAGGTGGCCAGCGGGGCGAGGTTGTTGATGTGGAACGGGTTCGGCAGGCTGCGGTTCATGTCGTCGTCAATGGCCTGGTTGCGCGTCAACCCGTAGGCCCAATACTGTGCCGGCAGGAAGCTGATGGTTTGCGACACCGGTATGCGCGAATAGGCACCGTTGTAGGACGCCTCGAACACCATGTCGCCGGTGATTTCGCGCTGGATCCCGAAACGCCCGCGCTGCTGCCAGGCCGGCCGGTACTCGCGCGGCACGAAGCTCCAGCCGCGGCCCTGCCGGATGATCGGGCCCAGCCGGTTGCCGTAGGGAACGTCGAACCGCGTCCCGTCGGCCCGCACCGGGAAGGGATCCACCATCGGGTTGCGCGTAGCCGAGAGATTCGCGATCTCGCCCACGCCACAGCAGAACGTCAAGCCGCGGTCCGCCGTCAGGATGGTGGACGTGGGCTGGCTGTAGCCGTCCTGGCTGGGCCGGTCGTTGTTCGAGTTGAACACGTCGTAGTACCAGCCATAGCCAAAACGCACCACCGTCTTGGGGTTGATCTGATAGACCAGTCCGATGCGCGGCATGAACAGATGGTTGCCGTCGGTGAAGGTCTTGTGCCTCTGGCCAAGGTAGTACGTGCCGCCCCGGACCTTGAACTGGGCGGCGGGAAGCTCCGACAACGGGCTTCTTGCGTAAGCCGCTTCGACCAGATCGGCGAACGGCGGCTTGTAGTCGAAATCGAAACCGCCCGCGATGCCGCGGTTGAAGCGCTCGGTGATGCCGCCTTGCCGCTCGTAACGCAGGCCGAGCTGGAGCGACAGCTTGCGTGTCACGCGCCAGTCGTCCTGGAAGTAGATGCCGCGATAGCGCGTGCTCCAGATGGCCGTGTCGTTGGTATCAATCGAGATGCTCGAGGGCAGGCCCATCATGAACGCCGCCCACCCCAGGCCCAGATCGGAAGCGGTGGTGGTGTCGTCGGCCTGGCGGACGTACAGTTGGTTGAAGGTGAAAGTGCCGGAAGAGAAGCCGGGACCGGCAGTCGTGGTCCAGTACCGGCGCTCTTGCCAGCCGTAACGGAGCGAGTGCGAACCGAGCACGGTCGTCAGTTGCACGCGCGCCTCGCCCGTGGTGCCGCGAATGGTGATGGCGGGATAGCTGTCGCCCACGGTCTCCACCCCGGCGATAACCATGCGTGGCAGCGTGTGCCAGCGATCGGCCTTGGCGTCCATATAAGCGGGCAGGCCCACGTCGGTGGGTTTGTATGCCGTCTGGGCCGGCCGTTCGTTGCCCTCGTTGAACCGTGTGCCACTGACTCCCAGGTCCATGACCGTTGTGTTGGAGAGGGTCCAGATGTAGCTGCCGCCGGCGCCCTTGTTGATGCGAACTAGCCCGTTGGTGTGGAGGCCGCGCTTCGTCTCGTAGGTCCAGTCGTACTCGTCCGCCAGCCGGTGATTCCAATACCACCGGGCATAGAGACGCTGCCGCTCGTTGACGTTGTAATCCCAGCGGTTCACGATCGAGTTGAAGCGCTCGTCCTTGGGCATGTTGACCGCGTAGTAGTTGTTGATCCCCTCGGGCGAGACCAGCCCGGGCACGTCGTTGGGCTTGGGATAGAGCGGTTCGTAGAACTTGTAGACCGGGTTCAGCACCGGCACGCCCCTGTTGCCCGGGAAGGGCGTGCGCACGACCCGGCCGCCCACCAGGCGCGCCGAGCGCGGATCGTAAATGGTGTACTTGACCGCGTCAATGGCCAGCAGGTCCGAGAAATCGCCTTGCCGCCAAGCCATCTTGGGCACGGTGCGGTTGATGGAGCCGGTGGTCTCGGCCTTCTTTTGGTAGATGCCGTTGTACTGGAAATAGAAGAAGAACTTGTCGCGGCCGTTGTACAGCTTCGGGAAGCGGACCGGACCGCCCAGATCGAAACCGAAGTTGTTCGAACGGCCGGGCGCCTGTTTGGGATCGCTCGGCTTCTTCTTGCCTTCGCGCACGTCGCGCTCCCACAGTAGCCGCGTGAAGTGCGGCGTCGCGTTCCAGCGCTGTTGCCAGTGCTGGTCGAAGAGCGAGCCGTGGTAAGTGTTGGTGCCTGCCTTGGTCAGTACGTTGACCACCGCGCCCGAGGTGTAACCGTACGAGGCGTCGATGGCCAGCGTCTCGAGCTTGAACTCCTCGACCGCTTCCGACGAGGGCACGAACCCGACGCGGCGGCCCGTTCCGGTCACGGACATGCCGTCAATCGTGTACTCGTTGGAGCCAACGCCGCCCATGGTGTTGAACGAAGACGTCCCGCCCACGTCGAACGGACGCCGATATTCCGGCTGGCCCGTCCAGTGCATACCCGGCGCCAGCGTGGCCATGGCGAACGGGTTCATGTCCGAGAAGGGCAGCTCCTGGATTTGCCGCGAGTCAATGACGCGGCCGCCGGATGCCGTGGTGGTGTCCAGCAGCGGCGCCGCCGCCACCACTTCCACCGTTTCGGCGATCTGGCCCACTTGCAATTGCAAGGTCAGATTCACTCGCCCAGCCACTTGCAGCACGACGCCGGTTTGCACCGTGCGCTTGAAGCCAGGAGCTTCCGCCGCCACCGTGTAGTTGCCCGGATTCAACAAGCTGGCTTCGAAATACCCGGTCTCGTTGGTCACCGCACGCGTGGTGACGTTGGTTTCCGTGTTCGTGATCACTACGTTCGCGTTGGGCACCACGGCCCCTTGCGGGTCCAGCACGTGTCCGGCGATCGTGCCCCGCGGATCCTGCGCCAGCCCTCGACCGGCCACGAGCAGAAATCCCAGCAGGAAGGAAATCATTCGGCAAAACATTGGCTCGCTCCCTGACGAGATCTCAGGGCTCCACCCCTGGGATCCGGCGCACTCCCCGCGGTCGCCCCCCTTCGGCGACCGCCGCCGAATCCGAGACTACTATATGCACCTGAATACGGCCTGTCAAGCCATCCGGCGGCGGCGCGCAGCGGGTCGGCTCCCCGCCTCGCCGGCCCGGGCCGACCGGCTCGAAGGGCGGTTCCCCGCAGGCATTCACGAAGCCTGGTGCACCCCGAGCGCCCTCAGCTTCGCTCCAGCAGAGCGCTTTCGCCGACTGCCAGCCTGCGCGAGGCCGCCTTTGCTGCATCAAGGAACCACACCCACGCGCGCCAACGGCAGTCCGAGCAGAGCGGCGACCTTCTCGATCTCGCCCATTCGGTGTCCGATGCCCAGTGCGCAATGGTGCGTGGGTCCTTCCCTGCACCACCGATTCACGAACTCCGCCGGCGGCAGACGGAAACGGATTCTCGAATTCGTGTTGCCGATGCGCAGGATGGGGCCGGGCAGGGACTCGCCCTCGGCAGCCACCAGTTTCAAACGCCCCTCCCCGGTCTGGGTCAGGCCCAGGATGGTCACCGGCCCGGTCTTCACGTTGAACTCCACCGATACGCCATAGCCCCGTTTGCCGTGATACAGGCCGAGGCTCCGCAGCACGGGACGGCGGTCGCTGATGGCGATGTGACCGGGCCCGTCGTGTCCCATCAGCAGGAAGTTCTCCCGGAAGTCCATCGCGTAGAACTCCGTGTAGGAGCCGCCCGCGCCGAGCCGGTCCATCAGCAGCATGGCAATGCAGTTCTTCAGGTCCCCCTCCCCGCTGGCCGGGATGCCTCGCGCCGTCAGCAGCGAGTTGCCCAGAATCATCCCTGCGCCGAGGCGCTCGTAAAGGTTCCCGTCGAGGCCGCGGTAGTAATAAGTCAGCCCGTCGAGAGCGAACTCCTCGACCAGGCGATCCAGCCCCACGGCGACTCGCGCCGCCCAACGCAAGTCCTCCTCCTCGACGCCTTGCGCAATCTCGAACAGCCGCACGGTCTCGGCGAGCTTCCGCTCGATCTCCTCCTCGGCGACCCGTTCTGCCAGCCGAGCCAGATCGCACATCTCGAGCACCTCTACGTGTGCGCCGAGCTGGCCGTGAACCATGGTGAAGTCCGAGTACATGTCGAGCATCCCGGGGTAGGTGTGCCCGAGGAAGCCCAGCCGGGCTCGCCGCAGCGCGCCCGCCGCCGCCGCAGCGCGGCACCACTGACCGATCTGCCCCCATGCCTGCTCGTCGTCGAAGAGCATGCCCGAGACCACGTGGAACTCGACGCCCGAGCGTGCGAAAGCATTGGAAATCTCCGGCACGCAACAGGCCGAGCAGTTTGCCAGCCACTCGGCCGTATCCGTTCGCTCGTAATCGAGCGCCGCTACCGGTTGAAGGTTCAGCACCACCACGGGAACCCGGGCCTGCTGCACGACCGGCAGCACCTGCGACGAGGTCGCGTAGGTGGCCGTGTGGCACACCAGCAGGTCCACGCCGGCGCGTGCGAACATTTCGCCTGCTTTCCGTGCCGCGACCGCGTTGTCCACCATGCCGCCGCGCACGATCTCGGCGCCAAAGCCCGCAATCCTTCGTTCGACCTCGCCGAGATACCCTTCGAGCCGCTCCTTCAGGCCGGGAAACTGCGGCCAGTACGCCGCCAGCCCGACGCCAAAAACACCCACCCTGGCTTGCCTGTGACCTTTCTCGCTGGTTCCCATACTCCGCGCTCCTCGATGCTCTGCCCAGGCCGCTGGGCAAGCTCGAGTGTAACAGGCCTCCCCACGCCGGCATCCGGCGGCCGCGTGCCCGCCCGGCCGCGCTGGCGACGCTCG
Organism: Bryobacteraceae bacterium; assembly: GCA_025062235.1. Lineage (GTDB taxonomy): Bacteria > Acidobacteriota > Terriglobia > Bryobacterales > Bryobacteraceae > DTHT01. The sequence continues at coordinate 22,452 of JANXAE010000003.1, read as the reverse complement.
GCGGTGCTTTGTTAGGCTTGGTTTCAAACGGCCAAGCGCAATGTCAGCAATTCCACAGACGGCTGTCGGTCAAGCTGTCCCGCCGCAGGCGGCATGGGAGGAGGCGTTCCGCCTGCGCCCGGCAAAGGGCGCGGTGGTTTCGGAAATCAGCGAGGCGACGGCGGCCGCCCCTGTTCCGCCCGCGGAACGCGTCAACTTTCACATCGGCAATCCGGTCGAGGATCCGCGGCTCGTCGAGCTTTACGCCCGCATCGCGCTGGGATTGGACGTGGGGCGGGCAGCCGCGACCGAGGATCTGGCCGGTGCGCTGCTGCACGAGCTCGGATGGCCGCAGCAGGAGCTGCCGGCGCTGGAATTCCTGGTGGCTGCCATCCGACGCAGTGGTCCTTATCTGCCCCGCGGCGGCTTCCTCAGGAACAAGCCTGACGAGGTGGTGCGCCGGTTCACAGAATGGCTGGGCGGACAAAGCGAGCCGCTCTCCTACGATCTGGGCGAATCCAGCGGCCGGCGCGAAATCATTCTTGCCACCGGCGGGGTTGCGGAAGTGCTCCGCGTCTTCTTCCACGGGCTGTCGCGTTATCTGGCGCGCCTCCCCGCCTGGATCTTTCTTTACGGCTTTCGCCCGCCCGCCCATCTGAGGGGCTTGCCTGGCCTGCGTTTCGTGGAGCTGCCCGAGCCGGAAGCCGCCGCCTTCGCGCTTCTGGAACAATCCCTGATCGAAACGCCGGCGAGTCCTTCGTTCCTGCTGCTGGGCCACGTGCCTTCCGAGGAAGCGCGCCGCGCCTTGCGGCGCCTCAGCCGGGATCATCCCCTCTTCGTGATCGAGGCCAATGACGCCCCGAACCACGCCTCGCTGGCGCGCGAAGCACGCATGATGAACCGCACGCTGCGCCTGCTGACGCCGGCCGTCTTCGCCCCCGAGCTCGCCGCGCTCTCGCTGGTCTTCGTCGCCGGCTACCACGAGTTCGTCGCCCTGATCGAGCGCATGCATTTCGAGCTCAAGGGCACTCCCTCGGCGGCGGAAGTCGAGTTGCTCGCATACCTGCTGCGGAGGCCGCGCGCCCCTGCGCCGCCGGCAGGCGACGGCTCGCAGGTGCTCTATGGCGAAAAAGACCTGCGCCTGGCCGGCTTTCAGCGGCAGGTACTCGCAGCCGTGGCGGTGGTTGGCGACCGCTTGAGCAGGCTCGCGGGGCAGCGGGTGGCGTCCTGGGAGAAGCGCTTGGCGGATGCGGTGGAGCGTTCCGCCGACCGCCTGGCGCGTCTGGCACGCAGCCCTGCGTCGGTCCGCGCTCCCCGGGATCCGCTGGAAGGCCTCGCTTTCCGCGACATCCTGGGAGCCTTGCCCGAGCGCGCCGCCGATCTGGCCGAAGCCTTCCGCGCCGCCTTCCTGCGACATCATCCCGAATACGATCCGGAGGCTACGATCGTCGTCAGCGGGTCGGCGCGGACCGCGCTCGGACTGTTAGGATTCCACTGCGGAATCGGCGAGGCGATCGTCCCCGACCTCAGTTGGACGTACGAACACTGCTTTCCCGAGGTCACCAGTGTCCCGCTGGCTGCCGGCTTCGAGCTCGACGTGGACGGCATCCTCGCTGCGGTGGACGAACGGCTGCGCAGCCGTCCGGGCTGGCGAGACTGCGGCGCGGTCGTGCTCAACAATCCGCACAACGCGACCGGACAGGTCTTCGCCGAGGAGGACATTCGCCGCCTGCTGCTGGGATTGCTCGAGCGGGGCGTCTTCGTCATTGACGACCTTTCCTACGAAAACGTCGCGCCTTCCCACGAGCTGGCCGGACCTCCCACGGCGCGCCAGATGGCCGACGAGCTGGTTCGCTCGGGGCGCCTCTCGCGCGAGCAGGCCAGTCGCGTCGTGACCGTACACTCGTTGTCGAAAACCGACTGCCTTGCGGGTGCGCGCTTGTGCGTCGTCGAGATCCGCGACGCCGCGCTCAGGCAGCGTTTCCTCGAAGTCAACTCCGCGGTCGCCCACAACCTCGGCGCCCTGCTGCTCGGCTATCTGTTCTACCGGGCCACCGCCCAGTCCACCCACACGTACTGGCGCATGCGAAACGCGATCCTGGACGAGCGCATGTGCGCCCTCGAGCAGGCTGCCCGCAACCTGCCCGCCGAGCGCAATCCGTTCGGCATCTCCGTGGTGCGGCCCCGCGGAAGCATGTATCCCCGGCTGGTCGTCGAGTCCCTGCCGGCGGGAATCTCACTGGACTGGATCGCGTCGCGGCTGGCGCGACAGGGCGTGGGTCTGATCCCGCTGTCCACCTTCGCCCGCACCGAACAGGGCATCGAAGTGGGACGCAAGTCCTTCCGCTTGACGCTGGGAGGAGCAGACGACGCGGAACGCTTGCTGACCAAGACGCGCCGGGTCCTCATTGATCTCAACCGAATCATCGCCGAAGAGCAGGCGCACTACAGCCGGCGCATGGTGGAGCTGGGTCCGCCCCTCGCCGCCTCCCTGCTGGATCATGCCTCGCTCTGGCGGACATGGCGCCGATTCGAGGAAAGGCTCGCCCGAGCCTTCGCCGAGCGCTTCCCGGCCGAAGCGCGGCGCATGCGGTTGCCGGCTCGCCCCGGCCTGGGCTGGATGCGGCCAGAGGAGTTCTTTCACGCACGTGTGGAATGCTTCCGCTCGCGCTTCCGCGACCGCCTTGAGCTGGCCGAGCACCGGCTGCGGCTGGCGGGCGAGCGGGAGGGCAGGGCGCTCGCGGAACTGCTCGAACAGGAACTGCAACCCGACCGCCTCGACCGGCGCCAGGCGCATTTCCGCGAGCGCATCTCGGACCGCACCGTCCATCCCACTCAGATGTACTCGCTGGAGGCGGAGTTGGAGTGGGAGAAGGCCATCGCGGCGATCCTCGATGGGGGCGACTGGGGCGCCGCCGTCGAGCCGCTGGCTCGCGGGCTGGCCCGCGAGTACTTGGGCCTGAACGTCGCCATTCCTTCCCGGGCCGAGGGCGACGAGCTGTTGCTCGATCTGGCCGCACGCATCGCGGCCGAGGACTTGCTCCGCTTCCGCGCCGGCATCGAACGGCGCGAGTTCCTCTCTTACTGGGGCGACTGGGACGGCAGCAACCGACCCTCCGGCCAGGGACACCACCTGGTGGCGACTGTGCTGATGGCCAACGTCGAACACATGGGGCGTCTGCTCGAACTTCTGATGGATGCCGTGCCCGGGCTGAAGGTGGATCCTGCTCTGGTTTCGGAGATCCGCCGGCTGCCCGAGACCGGCCGCGGCTTCCGCGCCCTGTTTGACGAGATCAACCAGTTGACGCACCAGCTCGAGCGGCGCTACCGCGGCTTGCTGCCCTGGCAGCTCCGACCCGGCGCCCTGCGCAAGCTGGGCATGCGGCTCCACCTGGCGCGCGATCCCGTCGTCGTGCTCTGGGAGCACAACGATCGGCTCGAGCGCCGCATGCTCGAACTCCGCCGGCGCCGCCGGCGTATGCTCGAGCAGTACTTCCGGCTCAACGCCGCCCTGCGGGATTGCTTGCGCAGCAACCTCGCCGCCGTGCGCCAACTGCGGCAGCAGCCGGGCTCCGCCCTGGTCGCCGCTTCGTTTCGCGACCTGCTCAGCCGCGTGGTCATCACGCCCCGCATCCACCAGAACATGATCACTTCGGCGGACCCCTTCGCGGTGGATACCACCGCCTACAACCTGACCGAGATCAACGAAATCGCCGGACGCCACGGCAACCCCGGCATGGTTCTGGCCCTGCAAGTCAGCATGGCCACCGAGCCGGAGGCCCTCATCGCCTTGGACCGCAAGCTGCGGGCCCGCCGCGAAGAAGCCCTCCGCGCCGGCGCGCCGGAAGTTCCCCCCATCTGGCTGATCCCTCTGTTCGAGCACCTGGAAAAGGTCCGCGGCATCCCCGCGTACCTGGACAAGCTCTGGGAGTACGCCGTGCAGAGCCGGCGGCTCAATCAGACACCGGAACAGAGACTGGCGGAAATGGTTTGCGAGATCTTCATCGCCGGTTCCGACCTGAGCCAGGAAGTCGGCCAGACCGCGGCCCTGTTGGCCTTCCGGCAGGCCAAGTACGCCATCACCTTGTGGCTGGCCGGAAGGGGACTGGTCGGACAGGTGCGCGTGAAGATGGGAGCGGGCGAGCCCATGCAACGGCAAGGCTGTTACTACGCCCCCATCTCGGGCCGGCCCGCCTTCCTGCCCGGCCCCGACGGCGAGCTGCGGCTCAGCCAGTCCGTCGGCGCCTCAGCCAAACGCAGCGCCCAGTACGCGGTAACGCCCCTGCTTGGCGTCTTCGCCGCCTGCGACCTGACGACTTTCCAGAGCAACCTTTCCGAACGGCTGCGCCACCTGCCGGCCGCCGAGCTCGCGCAGGTCCTGCATCACGTCCGGGAGGCGCAACAGTTCCACTCGGCCGACCTGAGGCGGGCCGCCGAGCCGCTGACGGAAACCCGCCTGCGCTTCGCACATCGCGGCCAGCGCGAGCTCGAGCGTCTGACGCTCGGCCCGCGCGATGAGCTGCTGGAGGAATTCGCGCGCCTCAGTACCGAGAACTTCCGGCACATCCTCTACGGGCGCGAGGACGACGTGGTCGGCATCTACGCCATCTCCTATTTCATTGCCCGCACCCTGCCGCAACTGCGCGACCGCCCGCAGGTGCGCCCCGCCAGCGGTCCCGCCGGCCTGCTCGGCCAGAGGATCCTCGAGCGCATCGCCGCCACCATCCCTTTCTGCCGCTACGGCAGCTCGCTTCGCGCCATCGCCCACAACCAGGCCCAGACCTTCGTCCTGGGAGTGAATCAAGTCACCACAGGATTGTTCCGGTCGCTGGACTGGTTCGCCCGCAGCCGCGCTGCCAGCGATGGCGCCGAGCTGGTGCTTGCCGACCGTATCCTTCCGCACCTGCCCGTCTACGAGATCCTGCAAAGCCTCCGGCTCTATCAGGATCTCGAACTGCAATGGCTCTGGCGACTGGAACGGGCTTTCCCTGCCGGCAACTCCGCCTTCGCTGTCCTGCGCGAGGACGTGGACGCCATCCGCCCGGCCGTGGCCCTCTTCCAGAAGGAGCTCGTTCGCCGCCACGGTCTGCCGGCCAGCGAATTCTTCGAAGGAGATCGCTTCATCCCCCGTTTGCTGCCCGCGCTGCGTCCCGACCTGGCCGTCCTGCTTCAGCCGGATCTCTTCAACACGGACATCGAGGCGCTGCTGGCGGAGGTCGGGCCCCAGCCCCCCGACGCTTGGCGGCGCGAAGTCGAGCGCTTGCTCGCCATCCCGGCTCGCATCCGCGAGTTGCGGGCCAGCGCCTGGGAGCTCCTCTTCGAGCCCATCTTCGAGCGGGTGTCGCGCTTCGTCGAGCTGGCCACTGCGCTCCACTCGGTCGCCCGCCGCCATGCTCCCGGCGAGGCACCCTCCGCCGCGGCGCCCACGCTCCGCCAAGCCATGGGGTACCTGCGCAGCACACACGAGGATTCTTTGCAGCAGTTCCTGCTGGCCGCGTTCGAGTACCTGTCGGCGCCGCTGGGGGCGCTGGAGCTGCCCACCAACCTGGTGCGCGCCATGAAAAAGGATGTCGAGCGGCTCGTGCGCATCGAGGAGCAGGCGCTGCCCGCGCGGCAGCAGGATCTGTTGCGCTTCTACCTGCTCGAAATCGCGCGCCTGGCCGGGGAGAACGGTTGAGTGCGCCGCTCGCGGGGCCGGCGGTTCGCCACCGCCCGGGCCTCCGGGCGACGCGACTTGCCCACGAAACCCGAGTCCCGCCAAGCGGCAGCGCAGCCGCTGCCGGAGGCCGGCATGGCACGCAAGGTTCGCCCGCGCGTGCAGCTTCGGGTTACGATCGTTTCGATGCGCAAGCTGGTGGGACATCTGGTGTGGGCCGCCGTTTCGGTGGCGGCCGCGTTCGCCTTGGGTGGCATCGCCCTGAACCGCGGCGAGCCGGTCAACTCGGTGTGGCTCATCGTGGCCGCCGTCTGCACCTACCTGGTGGGGTTCCGCTTCTACGCGCGCTTCATCGGGGCGCGTGTGATGCGCCTGGACAACGAGCGCGCCACGCCCGCCGAACGGCTGCGCAACGGTCACGATTACGAGCCCACCAACAAGTGGATTCTGTTCGGTCATCATTTCGCCGCCATTGCGGGGCCCGGCCCCTTGGTGGGTCCCGTGCTGGCCGCGCAGTTCGGCTACCTGCCGGGCACCCTGTGGATCATCGTCGGCGCCGTGCTGGGGGGCTGCGTGCAGGACTTCATGATCCTGTTCGCCTCCATGCGGCGCGACGGCAAGTCGCTGGGCCAGATCGCACGCGAAGAGATCGGGCGGCTGGGAGGCGCCACGGCGCTGGTGACGGTACTGCTGATCATCACGATCTTGCTGGCGGTCGTGGCTCTGGTCGTGGTCAACGCCCTCAAAGGGAGTCCCTGGGGCACGTTTACCATCGCCTGCACCATGCCCATTGCGGTCTTCATGGGCCTGTACCTGCGCTACTGGCGTCCCGGGAAGGTTCTGGAGGTCTCTCTCATCGGATTCGCGCTGGTCGTGCTGGCCATCCTGGCCGGCGAGTGGGTGGCCGCGTCGCCCACGCTGGCGCCCCTGTTCACGCTCTCCGGCCCGGCCCTCGCCATCGCGGTGATCGTGTATGGCTTCTTCGCCAGCGCGTTGCCGGTCTGGCTTTTGCTTGCCCCGCGCGATTACCTGAGCACCTTCGTCAAATTGGGCGTCGTCTTCCTGCTGGCCGCCGGCATCCTGGCCGTGCGGCCTCAGTTGCAATTGCCCCCGCTGACGCGCTTCGCCGACGGGACGGGGCCCATCTTCGCAGGCAACATCTTCCCCTTCTGTTTCATCACCATCGCCTGCGCGCGATCTCCGGCTTCCACTCGCTGATCGCCTCCGGCACTACCCCCAAGATGATCGCGCGCGAGTGGCATGCCTGGCCGGTGGGCTACGGCGCCATGGCGCTGGAAAGCTTCGTTGCCATCATGGCCATGATCGCGGCGTGCGCGCTCTCGCCTGGCGTCTATTTTGCCGTGAACTCGCCGGCAGGCGTGGTCGGCCACACGCCGGAGGCTGCCACGGCCACCATCACCGCCTGGGGCTTCCCGGTGACGCCCGGGGAAATGGAGCAGCTCGCCCGCGAAGTGGGCGAGCATACGCTGTTTTTCCGCACCGGAGGCGCCCCCTCGCTGGCGCTCGGTATGGCGCACATCTTCGCCAGCTCGGTGGGCCGAAGCCTGCTCGGCTTCTGGTACCACTTCGCCATCATGTTCGAGGCCCTGTTCATTCTCACCATCGTGGATGCCGGAACGCGTGCGGCGCGCTTCATGCTCCAGGACCTGCTGGGCCACCTCTGGAAACCGCTGGGCCGCACGAGCTGGATGCCCGGCGTCATCTTCACCAGCGCCGCCGTGGTGCTCGCCTGGGGTTACTTCCTCTACCAGGGGGTGCTGGACCCTCTGGGCGGCATCAATTCCCTGTGGCCTCTGTTCGGCATCGCCAACCAACTGTTGGCGGCCATTGCGCTGTGCGTGGCCACCACCATCCTCGTCAAGATGCACGGCGCTCGCTACATGTGGATCACCTGCCTGCCGCTGGCCTGGCTGCTGGCCACCACCTTCACCGCGGCCTGGCAGAAGCTGTTCTCGCCCGAACCTCGCATCGGATTCCTGGCCCAGGCCGCTGCCCTCGAACACGCCATCCGCACGGGCGCCGCCGCCAACGTCGCCGAGGCGCAACGACTCATTTTCAACGCGCGGCTGGACGCGGTGGTCTGCGCCATCTTCCTGGTGTTGGTGCTGCTGATTCTCGCCGATTCGGTGCGCGTCTGGTACGGCGTGCTGAGTGGCAAGAAGGAGGCGCGCCTGTGCGAGGCGCCCTTCGTCATGACCCAACTGAGAGCGGAGGAGATATGAGCCGCCTTCGTCACTGGACTTCGCTGCTGCTCGAGTTGCTCCGGGAGCTGGCGGATGAGAACGCGTATCGGCGCCATCTGGCCGCCCACGGGCAAGCGCCTTCGCCCGAGGCTTGGCGAAAGTTCTGCGACGAGCGCCTGAAGGCCCGTTTCGTACGTCCGAGGTGCTGTTGAGATGCTGCCGACGCTGATCGCCCTGCTTTGGCTCCAGCAACCGCCCTCGGCGCCGGTCGTCGAAGTCCGCGAGGTCCTTCACGGCGTCGAGATCGTGGATCCCTATCGCTGGCTCGAGGAGTCCTCTACGTCGGAGAGCCGCGCTTGGATCGAGGCGCAGGATCGTCACGCCCGCCGCCTGCTGGAGGACCTGCCCGCACGGGCCGGAATCGAACGCCGCCTGGCCGATCTGATGCGCGCCGATGCGATGCAGATGCCCCAGGAGCGCGCCGGGCGGTACTTCTACCTGCGCCGCCGCGCCGATCAGGAGCAGTACGTGTTATGTATGCGCCGCGGAGCCGGCGCACGGGAAGAGGTCCTGGTGGATCCCCATCCCCTGAGCCCCGACCGGACCGTCTCTATCCGTCTGATGGACGTGGCCGCCGACGGTGGCTGGCTCGCCTACGGCGTGCGCCGGGGCGGCGAGGACGAGGTCGAGGTGCGGTTCTTCGATGTGGAAGCACGGCGCGATCTTCCTTTCTCCCTCCCGCGGGCGCGCTACCACTCCGTCGCGCTGCTTGCGGCCCGCGAGGGTTTCTACTACAGCCGCTTCACGCCTCATGGGCCCCGCGTCTACTGGCGCGCGCTCGCCTCGGGCAGCGCCGCCGATCGCGAGATCTTCGGGCAGGGTTACGGCCCGGAGACCGCGATCACGGCCCGCTTGACGGGCGATGGCCGCCGCTTGCTGCTCCACGTCCTCTACGGTTCCGCCGGCGACCGCACCGACGCCTTCTTCCTGGATCGCGGCAGCGGAGCCGTCCGCCCCATCGCCCGGAACATTCCGGCTGCTTTCTTCGTTCATCCCGCAGGCGAACGGTTCTTCGTGCTTACCAATTGGAAGGCGCCCAACTGGCGCGTGATGGCGGGCGAGTGGGCGAAGCCCGCTCCCGACGACTGGCGGGAAGTCGTCCCCGAAGGGCCGGCGGTCATCGAACACATGGCGGCCGCCGGCGGCCGCCTCTTCATCAGCACGCTGGAGAACGTGCGTTCCCGGTTGCGTGTGTTCGATGCCGACGGCCGGTTGCTCCGGCAAGTGCGTTTGCCATCCATGGGCGCCATCTCCGACATCAACGGGCGCTGGGAGAGCGGCGAGATCTTCTACGGCTTTGCCTCCTTCCATATCCCGCAAGTCGTCTTCCGCCACGAAGTCGCAAGCGGCGCGCAGCAGATCTGGTTCCGCCGCAGCGTGCCGGTGGCCAGCCGCGATTTCCAGCTCCGGCAAGTCTGGTACTCCTCGCGCGACGGCACGCGGGTGCCCATGTTCCTGCTGCATCGTCGCGGCCTGCGGCGGGACGGGCAACGACCCGTGCTGCTGACCGGCTACGGAGGCTTCAACATTAGCATGACGCCCTCGTTCTCCGAGCTGGCGGTAATATGGGCCGAGCAGGGAGGCGTGTTCGCGCTTCCCAACCTGCGCGGCGGTTCGGAGTTCGGCGAACAGTGGCATCGCGCCGGGATGCTCGAGCGCAAGCAGAACGTGTTCGACGATTTCATCGCCGCGGCCGAGTGGCTGACCCGCAACGGCTACACCTCGCCCTCTCGTCTCGCCATCTACGGGACCTCCAACGGCGGCCTGCTGGTCGGCGCTGCCATGACGCAGCGTCCCGAGCTGTTCGCTGCGGTCGTCTGCCGGTACCCGCTCCTCGACATGCTCCGCTACCATCGCTTCCTGGTCGCAAGATACTGGGTTTCCGAATACGGATCGGCGGACGATCCCGAGCAATTCCGCTACCTCCACGCCTACTCGCCCTATCACCGCGTGCGCGATGGCGTGAGGTACCCGGCGGTGCTGCTGGTCACGGGAGAGGCCGATACGCGGGTGGCGCCTCTGCACGCCCGCAAAATGGCCGCACGGCTGCAGGCGGCCACAGCGTCAGGCAAACCTGTCCTGCTTCTGGACGAGCCCCGCGCCGGACACTCTGCCGGTCTGCCCGTGTCGCGGCGGGCAAGGGACTTGGCTCTGGAAGTAGCCTTCATGCTCTGGCAGACGGGGGCGGCACCGGGGCCTCGCTGATCCGGGCGACCGACCGAACGACGGCTGACCTTCCTTTTGGGCGACGACTCTCCCGCTGGCGCGGTCGCGTAGAACGGCACCGAGGCGTCTTCGGCCGCAGCCCGCGCGCTCGGGCGGGGCGCACGCGCCGCGGCGAACCCCCGGCACTGGCCGCCCCCGTCGGAACCGCGACCGGATGGGCCGACCGGCGAAAATAGAGCTTGTATGGCCTTGGGACGCTTCCTGATCATCCTCGGCGCCGTGCTCATCCTCGTCGGCGCCCTGATCAGCATCCTGCCGCGCTTGCCCATCCCGATCGGCAAGCTGCCCGGGGACCTCGTCTTTCGCGGCAAGAACTGGGTCTTTTACTTCCCCCTGGGAACTTCGATCCTGCTCAGCGTGCTGTTGACGCTGATTCTCTGGCTGCTGGCCCGCCGCTGAGGTTGCTCAACCGGACAGGACCTGCTCGAATACCTCGCGGAAGCGCGTCATCTCGACGGAGGTGCCAATCGAAACCCGGAGCATGTGATCAAGCGGCGGGAAGGGCCGCCCGACGGCGATGCCGCGTTCCCAAAGGGCCTCGATCACCGTCCGGACGTCCCGGTTCACCCGGATCATCACGAAGTTCGCCTGCGGCTCGATGTACTCGAAGCCCCGCTCCCGCAGCCACGCGCAGAGCTCGCCCCGGATGCGCGCCAGGCGCTGCCGGCGCTCGGGAATCAGCCGCGGCGCCTCGGCGAGGGCGGCCAGCGCCGCCTGTGCGCTCACCCAGGAAATCACCCCGCTGCGGAAGGGTCTCATGCGCCGGATCAGGTCCGCACGCGCGCAGCCAAAACCGACCCGCAAGCCCGCCATCCCGTAGATCTTCGAGAAGGTGCGCGTGACCACCACAGGCGCGCCCTCGCGGACGTACCGAAGGGCGCTGATCTGCTCGGCACCCTCGACGTAGTGCAGGTACGCTTCGTCCACCAGAAGGAGCGTTTCCGGCGGCAGGTTCTCCGTCAGCCACTTCAGGCGCCCTTCCGGAAGCAAGGCCGATGTGGGGTTGTTCGGGTTGCACAGGTAAATCAGCCCGCCACCAGCCTGGGCAGCCTCCCTCGCCAGACGTTCGACATCGGCAAGATACCCCTCGGTGAGAGGAACGCGAATGACGCGCCGGCCCAGAGCCACGGCGAGCTCCGCCGGCAACTCGTACGTGGGCTCCGGCAGGATCAGGGGCCGCGCGGGCGAGGTAAAGGCATGCACCGCGGCGCAGAGCACTTCGCTCGAGCCGGCGCCTACCAGCACCTGCTCGGCCGCGAGACCTTCGCTGCGAGCGACGGCGGCGTAGATATCGGGGAATTCCGAAAAATGGTAACGCCAAGCTTGCGGCAAGGCCTGTCGCATGGCCTCGATGGCTTGCGGGCAGGGACCGTCGGGGTTTTCGTTGGCGTTGAGCCAGATCATGCCCGCCGGAGCGCGCCGCTCGAGCAGCGAGCGTTGCGCCAGCGCCCGCTCGCCTCCTGCGGCCAGCACGCCCGCCAGCCACGCCAGATTTCGCGGGAATTGCCGCCGCGTCACAGAACCTCTTCCGACCAGTTCTCCAGCACCGACTTGATCTTCTGCATGAACTGGTCCGCCAGCGCGCCGTCTATCAGGCGGTGATCGAAGGTCAGCGAGAGCAGACACACGCTGCGGATGGCGATCTTGTCGTCGTCCACCACCACGGGAGCTTTTTCCACCGCGCCGACGCCCAGGATGGCCACTTGCGGCTGGTTGATGATGGGCGTGGCCGTTAGACTTCCGAAGCTGCCGAAATTGGTGATCGAGAAGGTGCCGCCGTGCACCTCGTCCGGCTTGAGCTGCCGCGAGCGGGCCCGCGTGGCCAGGTCCACGATGGCGCGTTGCAAACCGATGACGCTCTTTTCGTCCGCGTTCCGGATGACAGGCACGATGAGCCCGTTCTCCAGCGCGACGGCGATCCCGATGTTGATTTCGTTGTGATAGACGATGTTGTTGCCTTCGATCGAGGCGTTGACGATGGGGAAGGCGCGCAGGGCTTGCGCCGCCGCCCGCGTGATGAAAGGCAGGTAGGTCAGCGAGAAGCCGTATCGCTGCTGGACTTCGGACTTGTAGCGTTCGCGCATGCGCGCCACCCGCGTCATGTCCACGCGGTGAATCGTGGTTACGTGCGCCGATGTGCGCTTGCTTAGGATCATGTGTTCGGCGATCTTCTGCCGCATGATGCTCATCGGTTCGATGCGGATCTTCGCCGGCTCGGGTCTCGCGACGGGCGGAATCTCGGGCGCGGCTGCCGGCGGCTGGGGCGTTGCGGCTGCTGCGGTCACGGGGGGCGCCGCGGGCGTTGGCGGTGGCTGGGGTGCTGCCGCTTCACGCGCTCTCGCCGCGAGGAACGCTTCCACGTCCTGCTTGGTGATGCGGCCACCCTGCCCCGTGCCCTTGATCAGCCTCGGATCCAGGTTGTGCTCGCGCAGCATCTTGCGCACCAGCGGCGACAGCGGGCCCACCGCCTCCGCAGGAGCTTCGGCAACCTCCGCCGGACGCTCGGGCGTGGCTACCACAGGGCCGACCGGACCCCGTTCCGTGAGAGGGCTGGGTGCCGGACTCTCGACCGCCGGGGCCTCTGCCGGTGCGGCGGCCGGAGGCGCCGCCACTTCCGCCGCGGTTTCGTCAATGCGCGCGACGACCGTGTTGATCGGCACGGTCTGGCCCTCGGCGACCAGGATTTCGGCCAGCGTGCCCGTCGCCGGCGCGGGAATCTCGGTGTCCACCTTGTCGGTGGAGATTTCAAACAGCGGTTCGTCGCGCTGGACGCGTTCGCCCGGCTTCTTGAGCCACCGGGTGACCGTGCCTTCGACGATGCTCTCGCCCATCTGGGGCATGACGACGTCTATCATCTTGCCTGCTCCACCGGGATCACCGGACTTATCATCTCGCATTCAAACACGCGTGCAAAGGCTTCGACCAGGGCGACGTGAACCTGCTCCGAGCCGGCCCGCACCCCCAGCTCCCACATGGAGGTCACCGGCGCGCTCAGGCCGCAGGGCACGATGTAGCGGAAGTAACTGAGATCGGTCGAAACGTTGAATGCGAAGCCGTGGGAGGTTACCCAGCGGCTGACGTGCACGCCGATGGCCGCGATCTTGCGCCCGCCGATCCACACGCCCGTGCGTCCTGCCTCGCGCTCGCCCCGGAGGCCGAAGCGCTCGAGCGCGAGGATGATCACCTGCTCGAGGCCCCGTACGTAAGCCACCACGTCCTTGCGCCACCCGCGCAGATCCAGTATGGGATACCCCACCACCTGGCCCGGCCCGTGATAGGTAATGTCCCCGCCGCGGTCCGTGTGAAAGAACTCGATCCCTGCGCGTTCGAGTGCCGCCGGCGTGGCGAGCAAGTTCTCGAGCCGCCCGTTGCGCCCCAGCGTGATTACGTGCGGGTGTTCGAGCAGAAGCAACTGGTCGGGGATCGCCCCCTGCTTGCGCTTCTCCACCAGCTCGCGCTGGATGCGCAGCGCCTCGCCGTAGCCGATGCGTCCCAGCTGGCGCCACTGGCAAACCCGCATGGCGGCCTCAGGCGTTGATGGCCAGGCCGTAGACGGCGTTGAAGGCCTCTCCCAGGGTCTCGTAGAGCGTGGGATGAGCGTGGATGGTGTTCATCATGGTTTCCACCGTGGCTTCGGCCGCCATCGCCGCCACGGCTTCGCCGATGAGCTCATAGGCCTTCGGGCCAATGATGTGCACGCCCAGGATCTCCCCGTAACGTTCCTCGCTGACCACCTTCACGAAGCCTTCGTGCCGCCGCAGGATGGTGGCCATGCTGTTGGGGCGGAATCCGAACTTGCCCACGCGAACCTTGTAACCCTGCGCGCGCGCCTGCTCCTCGGTCAGGCCCACGCTGGCCACGCCCGGCTCCGTGTAAACGCAGCTGGGAATCTGGCGCGGATTCACCGGCTCGGCGGGCTTGCCTGCGATGTCGGCCACCGCCACCAGTCCCTGGCGCGCTGCCACGTGCGCCAACTGCGGCGTGCCCAGCACGACGTCGCCGATCGCGTAGACGCCCGGCTCGGCCGTGCGTTGACGCTGGTCGACCGGAATGAGACCGCGTTCCAGCCGCACGCGGGTGTTCTCCAGACCGATGCCCTCGGTGTTGGGACGGCGCCCCACACCGATCAGCACCTTCTCGGCCTCGAAGGTCTCCGGCTGGCCGCCGGCCAGCAGCGCCGTCACCCGCACTCCCGTCTCCGTCGTCTCCACCCGCTCGACGCGCGCCCCCGTTTCCACGCGGATGCCCGAGCGCTTGAACACCCGCTCCAGCTCGCGCGAGACATCGGCGTCCTCGAGCGGAAGGATGCGTGGCAGCATTTCGAGCAGCGTCACGCGCGTGCCGAAGCGGTGGAACATCGAGGCGAACTCCACGCCTACCGCACCGGCCCCCACGACCACCAGCGAGTGGGGCGGTCGTTGCAGCTCGAGGATCTCCACGTTGGTCAGGATCCGCTCGGGATCCGGCGTCAGGCCGGGCAGCAGCCGCGCCTCCGAGCCCGTGGCCACGATCACGGCGCGCGCCTCGAGTATCCGCGTGCCCCCGGCGTTGCGCACTGCCACGCGCCCGCCGCCCTCGAGCGTCCCCTCGCCGCGGATGACCTCGACCTTGTTCTTTTGCATCAGGAATTCGATTCCTCGGGAGTGTTGCCCGACGATCTCGTTCTTGCGTTCGATGATGCGGGCGAAATCCAGCCGGAAGTTCTCCGCGTGGATGCCGTCGGCCGCCGCCTCCTGCAGGCTGCGCCACAGTTCGGCCGCATGGAGAAGCGCCTTCGTCGGGACGCAGCCCACCAGCAGGCAGGTGCCGCCCAGACGCGCCCGTTTCTCGACCAGCGCCGTCTTCAATCCGTACTGGCCTGCACGCACCGCGGCCGTGTAGCCGCCCGGCCCGCTACCCAGGATGACCACGTCGTAGCTCATGCGCCTCCGATTCTAACAGACCCTTCCGCGGTTACTTCCACTCCGCTACAAAGATGTTGAATTCGTACCGGCTCTTTGCCTTGTAGTCGGAGGCGAAGACCAGATACTTCCCGTCCGGGGAAAATTCGGGGAAAGAAACGAAGCCGCCCAGATTCGTCAGGCGTTGCAGTCCGCTGCCGTCCAGGTTCATCATGTAGAGCTCGAAATTCCGGCTGTCGCAGTCGTGGTGATTGGATGCGAAGACGATGTGCTTGCCGTCCGGCGTGAACGTCGGCGCGAAGCTGGCGCAGCCGAAGTTGGTCACTTGGCGCGGATTGCGGCCGTCGCCGTCGGCGAGGAAAATCTCCACGCGCGAGGGAGCCACCAGATTGCGCGCCAGAAGCTCCTTGTACTGGGCCACGGCGGTTTCCTCGCGCGGGTAGTGTGCCCTCCAGACCAGTTTGCTGCCATCCCGCGAAAAGACCGCGCCGCCGTCGTAACCCAGCCGGTTGGTGATCTGCCGCCTGTTCGATCCGTCGCTGTCCATCACCCAGAGCTCGAGATCGCCCGAGGCCAGCGAGGTATAGACGATCTTTCCGGTTCTCCAGCACACCGTCGCCTCTGCGTCGTAGCCGGCCGAATCGGTGAGCTTCTTCACGATGCGGCCCTGGTCGGTGGCGAGGTAAATGTCGTAACTCGGGTAGACGGCCCAGACGTAGACCTTGCTCCGGCTGCGGTCAGGCGGGGGCGGGCATTCCTCGCCCCCCTCGTGCGTCGAAGAGTACAGGATGTGCTTGCCGTCTGCCAGGAAATAACCGCAGGTCGTCCGCCCCTTGCCGGTCGAGACCAGCCGCACATCGCTCCCGTCGGCGTTCATGACGAAGATCTGATCGCAGCGATACGGCTCGCGCGTGGATTGGAAAATCAAACGTCGCCCGTCCGGCGACCAGTAGGCCTCCGCGTTCTGTCCGCCGAAGGTCAGTTGCCGCAGCTTGCCCAGGCGCTCCGAGGTCTGGCAAGCCGCCGGCGTCGCCATCAGGATTGCGAACGCGACAGCGACGCAGATTTGGTTCCGCATAAGCCACCATTGTATATTGGCCATCGGAAGCGGCACCGTGACAACGCTCGTCGGCTTGCTGGCGGCGTGCGCCGCGCTGTGCCAGGTTCTGGCGGCGGGGATCCGCCTGAGCGGCCGCGTGGTGGACGAGAACAACGCCCCGGTGCCCGGGGCGCGCGTAAGCTTGCGGCCCGCCGGCGCAGAGTCCCACTCCGCGCGCCGCATCGTCGCCGATGCCCGGGGAGCCTTCTCCCTCGAGCTCGAGCTGCCCGGCGAGTATCTCATCAGCGCCGAGCGCGAGGGCTTCTTTCGTCTCGCGGAACGTCCCGTCCGGCTCGAACGCGCCGAAGAAGAAATCACTCTCGTGCTCAACCACCAGCAGGAGATTTTCGAACGGGTGACCGTTTCGTACTCGCCGCCCGCGGTGGATGCCGAACGCACCGCCCCCCAGCAGCGCATCACCGGCACCGAAATCCAGGCCATTCCCTACCCCACCAGCAGCAACTTGCGCAACGCGATGCGCGCGCTGCCCGGCGTCGTGCAGGACAACCGCGGCGGCTTGCACTTGAGCGGAGCGCCCGAGGAGCAGACCTACTACACGCTCGATGGCTTCCAGGTCAACGACCCGCTCAGCGGCCGCTTCGAAACCCGGATCAGCGTGGACAGCGTGCGGTCGCTCGAGGTTTCCACCGGGGCGCTGAGCGCCGAGTACGGCAAGGGCGCCGCCGGTGCGCTGGCCATCCGCACCGCCGCGGGCGACGACCGGCTGCGGTACTCGGCCACCAACTTCATCCCCGGCGTGGAGAACCGCAAAGGGCTCATCATCGGCGGATGGTCGCCGCGCCTGGGGGTCTCGGGCCCGCTTCGCAAGGGACGCGCCTGGTTCTCCGAGAGCCTCGACCTGCACTACATCCAGCACGTCGTGGAAGACCTGCCCGAGGGACAGGACCGCACCTCGAGCTGGCGCGGCTCCAGTTTGCTGCGCAACCAGTTCAACCTCACCCCGACCAACCAGCTCTTCACCGGCCTGCTCATCCATACTTGGACAGCTCCCCGCACGGGGCTCACGGCGCTGGATCCCTGGGAAACCACCGTGGACCGCCGCACACGCCAGTGGTTCGTCCACGCCAAGAATCAGGCCTATCTCGGCCGCGGCCTACTGCTCGAGCTGGGTTGGGCCGCCACCCGAACGTTCGGGCGCGAGATCCCTCAGGGCCAGGAAAGCCTGCACATCCTGCCGGAAGGCCGACGCGGCAATTACTTCGCCGACGCCCTGCGCCGTGCGGGCCGGGACCAATATCTCGCCAATCTGTTCCTGCCCTCGTTCTCCTTCGGCGGCCAGCACCAGTTGAAACTGGGCCTCGATCTGGACCGCGTCTGGTACTGGCAGAACGTCCGCCGCACCGGCTACCAACATTACCGCTCCGACTACACGGTGCTTCGCGCCGTCCGCTTCGGCGGCAGCGGACGGCTGGCCCGCTCGAACTTCGAGGCTTCGACGTACTTGCAGGATTCCTGGCGGCTGCGGCGCAACCTGCTGGTCGAAGCCGGCCTGCGCCACGATTGGGACCGGCTGCTCGGCTCGCATGATGCGGCGCCGCGCCTGGGCATTGCCTGGTCCCCTCCCCGCTTGGAGTCCGCCAAGCTTGCTGCGGGCTTCGGCATAGTGTACGAAACCGCCAGCCTGCGCGTCTTTTCCCGTCCCCTGGACCAGTACTCGCTCACGACGTACTTCGCGCGGGACGGCTCGGTCCTGCGCGGTCCCGCCGTCTCGCTTTTCGAAATCCCCGCTGGGCCCCTCCGGCGACCGCGATATTACAACTGGAACTTCTCTTGGGAGCAGGCCTTCGGGCCCGGCTGGTATCTGCGCGCGAATTGGCTGTCGCGGCGCGGCCGACAGGGACTGACCTACGAGAACATCCTCCAGGCCGGCCGGCAGGTGCCTTGCGCCCTCTCGAACGCCTTCGCCGACCTTCCTTTCGATGCCCTCTTTTCGCTGGCCAACCTGCGGCGCGACCTTTATGACGCCCTCGAACTGACGCTCCGTCATGCTTTCGGCCAGCAATACGAGTGGTTGGTTTCCTACACGCGCTCCCGCGCCTTTTCCAATTCGGTCGTGGACCTGAGCATTGACGATCCCATCATCGTCTCGCGGAACGTCGGCCGCATGCCCTGGGACACCCCCAACCGCTTCGTGAGCTGGGGTTACCTTCCGCTCGGACGTCGGAACTGGGCGCTGGCTTACCTGCTCGAAGCCCGCAACGGTTACCCCTTCTCGGTCCAGGACGACGAAGGCCGCCTGCTCGGTCAGGTCAACGAGCGCCGTTTCCCTTTTTTCTTCGAGCTGAACCTGCACGTGGAGCGAAGGTTCCTGCTCAAGGGCCATCGCTGGGCTCTTCGCGCCGGTTTCAATAACATCACCGACCGCCGCAATTACGACACGGTGAACAACAACGCCAGCTCGCCCAATTTCCTGCGATTCTATGGCGGTCAGGGACGGAGCATGAACTTCCGCGTCCGCTGGCTGGGGAGGAACTGAAATGCGCATTCGCCTCGTTTTTTGCGTGATCCTCTGCTTCGGAGCCGCCCGGGGCGCATCTCCCATCGTCCTCCGCAGCCGGCTCATCGCCGGCGATCTCAAAGGCGGCTACCAGGTGCTGGCCACGGACCTCAATCGAGACCGCCGCCCTGACCTGATCGCCCTGTCGAGCTCCAGCGGCGAGTTGGCCTGGTTCGAGAACCCGGGGTGGCGGCGTCACGTCATCGCGCGCGGGCTCCGCGGCCTCATCAACGTCGCCGCCGCCGATCTCGATGGCGACGGCCTGCCCGAGCTCGCCGTGGCGTGGGAATTCTCCATGCGGCCCCGGGAGAGCGCCGGCCTGATCGGCTTGTTACGAGCCGGCCATGACCCCAGACAACCATGGTCGCTGCGCGAGCTGGATCGGCTGCCCGCCTCGCACCGGCTGCGTTTCGCCACTGTGGACGGCAAGCCCCCAGGCGTGCTCGTCAACGCACCCTTGGCCGGCGCCCTTGCCGAGCCCCCGGACTACTCGGCGCCTGTCCCGCTGGTCCTCTATCGGCCGGCCACGTGGGCGCGCGAAACCGTCAGCGAGGAATTGCAGGGCGTGCTTCACGGTCTGGCAGTGACGGATTGGAACAACGATGGCCGCGAGGAGATCCTCACCGCCAGTTTCCGCGGCTTGGATCTGTTCGAGCGCACGCCGCAAGGATGGCGGCGCACCCGACTGGCCGATGGCAACCCGCAACCCTGGCCGCGCAGCGGCGCCAGCGAGGTCGCGGTGGGACGCCTGGGCCGCACTCGCTTCCTCGCCGCCATCGAGCCCTGGCACGGTCACCTGCTCGTCGTCTACCTGCCTCAGGCCGACTCATGGCGGCGCGTCGTGCTCGACGACAGGCTCGCCGAAGGCCACGCCCTCGAGACAGCCGACTTCGATGGCGACCGAAGGGACGAAATCGTCGCGGGCTATCGCGCCCGCGGCGGCGGCTTGCTCGTGTATCGCGCCCAGGACGGTTCGGGACAACGATGGGAGGGCCGGAAACTCGAATCGGGCGCCATGGCCACCTCGAGCTGCGTCGTGGCGGATTTGAATGCGGACCGGCGCCCCGATCTGGCTTGCGTCGGCGGAGCCGAGCTGCGCTGGTTCGAGAATTTGACGCCCGCCAGGCGCGCTCCCGTGGCCCCTGCCGGGCGCGCACCCTCCCGCTCCCCTGCCCAGTTTTCCTCGCCCGCGCCCCAAGCAGACCGGCGCAACCAGTAGGGTTCTCGCTGAACGTGCCAGCCGCCTGCCCGCCTTGCGCTGACTTTCATGCCGCCTCCAGCAGGCAGGCAAGCAGCCAATGCTCCGGCTCGGCGCCCGGTTTGAGGGAGTCGGCCGTCAGCCCCAGTTGCTTCAGCGCGCGCTGCACCCGGCGTGGCGAGGGCAGGTCTTCCTCCTCGGCCTCTTCGCTCCAGCTCTCGGCCACGTGCAGCAGCGCGGCCATCGGCGACCGGCTCGCTTCCGGACGGTGGTGATGCTCGACCGCCTCCACCATGTGCGCCGGGAAACTCCAGGAGCGCAGGATCTCCGCGCTGGCCACGCCGTGGTCGAACCCGCACAGCATCATCTCGACGAAGACCGCGTCGGCCCCCTTCTCTCGCAGACGAGCGTATCGTTCCCCCTCCACCCCTCCCAGCCGGTGCAGAGCCAGGCGGCCCACATCATGCACCAGGCCGGCCAGGAATGCCTCCTGTCCGTTCACGGCTCGCGACAACGACGCCAGCCGCTCGGCCTTGACCGCCGTCTCGACGGCGTGGCGCCACAGCCGCCCCAGCGCGCGACAGGCGAACAACGGCCGGAACACCTGCGCCAGGACCACGCGTCGCGCTCCCTCGACCCCGATGTAGGAGAGCGCCTGAGCGATCGTCGCGATCCGCCGGCAAGGGTTGTAGAATGCCGAATTCGCTGCCTCCACGATCGCGCCCGCCAGCACCTGGTCGGAACTGACCAGGCTTTCCATCTGCTCCAAGCTGGTCTCTTCTTCGGGCGGGATCATCAGCGCACGCAGCGCGACCGCCGGGAAGACCGGCAGCCGGTGCACAGTCTCCAGCAGGTCCTCCAGGCGAATCGAAACCAGGGCCGTCAGGTGGGTGGTCACGACGGGGTCGTACAGGCCTTTCTGCGCCAGCCAGTTCATTTCGTCAATGATCTGTTCGAGTGCGGCCGGTTGGAAAGGCAGGAACTCGACCCGCTCCGCAAAGGCTTCCGCGACTCGCAGGATGGCCGCCGCGCGTCCGCCGACAGGCTCTTCGGGGTTTCGGAAGCCATGCAGGATGGCCCGGGCGGGAGGGGAAAGATCCGGGCTCGCGGCCTCGCCCGCCGCGGGGGACAACTCCGCGTGGTGATGCAGCGCCGCCTCTTCCAGCGCGATCAGTTCGGCCGGCGGCAAGCGCAAACGGCGGCCCAGCTCGCAGGCCAGCGCAGCCACGCGCCGGCAATGCGCTCCCCAGGGTTGGCCGGGCACACGACTGCCCGCCTGAGCTTGCACCTCCACGCCCCACTCATCGGCAGATGCCCGGCAAACTTGAGCAGCCGATCCCCCGGACGCTCACTCTCCCAGCCGATAGATCGTCAACCCGGAAAGGAGCTTCGGGTAGAAGTCCGTGGACTTTTGCGGCATCACGCCGCCGGAAAACGCCACGCGCGCCACGTCCTCGACGGCGACCGGCTCCAGCAGGAAAGCGATCTGCGCCTGGCCCGTTTCGACTGCCGTCAGCGCCGTCTCCAGGCCGCGCACGTAGCGGATGTGCTTCTCTTCCCGCACGGCGGCCTCTCCGATCCCGAGCAGTCCTTCGATGACCTCGCGGTGAAGGATCTCCAACGCCAGTCGCCCGCCGCGCTCGGTCTCGAGCAGGTACAGTGGCCCGGAACCGGCAACCTTCACGCCGATGCGCGCCTTGGCCGGGGCCGCTTCGCGCCACAACGCTTGCAGTTCGGTCCCCGAGGCCAGTTCCCGCAGCCGGAAGCGTGCGCGCAGCCCCGCGACCAGCGCGGCCGGATCGAAGGCTTCCAGCCCGCTCACCAGCCGGTGCGTGGCCAGGATTTTCAGCCCAGGCGAGTGCAGGTTCACGAACGTCATCAAGGCCCGGTCGGCTCCGGGCAGGTCCGGGTGTCGCCGCCAGAATGCCAGCGCGGTCTCGTAGCGGTGGTGGCCGTCGGCGATCAGCAGCTTCTTGTCGCTCATCAGGCGCTGGAGGGAGGTGATGCGCTCGGGCTCCGTGATCTTCCAGAGCCGATGCAGCACGCCGTATTCGTCGCGCACCTCGGCCAGCGGCGGCTGGCAAAAGGCTTCTTCGAGCGCCGCCTCCACCTGCCCCTCCGGATCCGGGTACAGCATGAAGATCGGGCCGCAGGTGGCACGCGTGTGCTCCAACAATTCCATGCGATCTTGTTTGGGCGCGGAAAGCGTTTGTTCGTGCCGGTACACCACGCCAGCGCCCAATTCCTCGAGCGCTCCCAGCCCGATCAGTCCCTTGCGCACGAAATGTCCGCCGCCTTCGGGCAGGTCGAACTCCTGCGCGCAGGCGAACAGGGCCGGTTCGGGCTCGCGCGCGAGCACGCCCCGTTCGATCCATTCGCGCAAGCAGGCCGCGGCCCGAGTGTAAACGTTGTTGGCAGCGTCGTCGCCCGGGAAGCGCGGCCCCAGCTCGATGCGCACCAGATTGTAGGGACTCAGCGCCAGATACCGGGCCTGCATCTCGGGCGTGATCTTGTCGTACGGCTGTGTCAGCAGGTCCTCCAGCCGCCCGGCCTCCGGGCTGTAGCGATAGGGTCGGAAGGGATAGATCCGCGCCATGGGGAACTCCTCAGG
>JANXAE010000039.1 GCA_025062235.1 Bryobacteraceae bacterium | reverse complement strand
CCCCGGGCCTCACCGCGTCGCGATGGATTTCCAGACAATCCCTGCCGTACTCGAGCGCGTACTCGATGCGCTCGGTCGCCGCAGGCAGCTTGTTCGGCTTGCGCACGGGAACGAATCCCGCGCCCAGGGCGTAGGCCACCGCCGGAGCGAATATGAAACCCCGCGCCTCGATACCGACCACCAGCTCAGGGCGCGCCTCCCGGTACTGTGCGGCCAGCGCCTCGATCGCCGTGCGCAGGCCCGCAGCGTCCTTGAGCAGCGTTGTGATGTCGTAGAAAAGGATCCCGGGCTTCGGAAAGTCAGGAACCTGCCGGATGAGAGCTTTCAGTTCTTCCACTCGCACGCGCGTCCCTCAGGAGTATTCGATTCGAAACTCCGCGTACTCCAGCACCGGGGCCTCCTTGCGCTCGACCCGACGCACCCAAGCCATGCGCGGCCCCTTCCATAACAGCCCCTCCAGTTCGTCCAGGGCGTCCGCCGGCCCGATGGCGTACACCTCGACACGCCCGTCGGCGAGGTTCCGCGTGTAACCGGCCAGGCCGAGCTCGTTCGCCACCCGCTCTACGAAATAACGAAAGCCTACACCCTGCACGCGGCCCTCCACGAAGAAACGGCGGGCCGTCACGCCCTCCGACTTTCGACGGCTGCTCACTGAACCTTACTATGCTAACGCGAGGCTCCCGCCCATGGCTTTGCGCCCGAACCGGCCGCTGCGGTTCCATAGAACGCATGGGAAGGATCGTGCTCCTCGGCCTCCTCGTAGCCCCCGCCTGTCTTGCCGGTCCCCATCGCTTCCTCGCCTACTTCGGCACCTACACCGGCGGCAAGAGCAGCAGCAAGGGAATCTACGTCGCGTTCTTCGACGCCGCCGGCGGCGCCCTCGGGAATCCCGAGCTGGCAGCCGAAGCCGTGAATCCCTCGTTCCTCGCCGTCCACCCGAACGGCCGCCTCCTCTACGCGGTCGGCGAAACCGGCGGACCGCAGGGCGGCACCATCTCGGCCTTCGCCATCGAGCAGCCGGGCGGCAGGCTGAAGCTCCTCAACCAGGTGTCTTCCCGCGGCCGCGGTCCCTGCCACATCACAGTGGATGCGAAGGGGCGCCACGTGCTCGTGGTGAACTACTCCAGCGGCAGCACGGCTGTGGTCGCCCTCCGGGAAGACGGCAGTCTCGGCGAATCCACCGCCTTCATCCAACACCAGGGCTCGAGCGTGAACCCTAGGCGCCAGGAAGGTCCGCACGCGCACTCGGTGAACCTCTCGCCCGACAACCGCTACGCCCTCGTCGCCGATCTCGGCCTCGATCAGGTGCTCGTCTACCGTTTCGACACGAGCCGCGGAACGCTCGAACCCAACGAACCCCCGTTCGCCCGCGTCGCGCCAGGCTCGGGCCCCCGGCACCTAGCCTTTCACCCCTCCGGTCGTCTCGCTTACGTCATAAACGAGCTCGCTTCCACCATTACCGCCTTCAGCTGGGACGGCCGCCGCGGCCTGCTCACGGAGATCCAGACCGTTTCCACGCTGCCCGAAGGGTTCTCCGGCGAGAACTACACGGCCGAGGTGGTCGTGCATCCGAATGGACGCTTCCTCTACGGGTCCAATCGCGGCCACGACAGCATCGCCGCCTTCGCTATCGCCGCCGACGGCAAGCTCTCGCCGATCGGCTGGACGCCGACGCAAGGCAGCTTCCCGCGCAACTTTGCCCTGGATCCGACGGGCCGTTGGCTGTTCGCCGCCAATCAGCGCTCCGACAGCGTCGTGCTCTTTCGCGTGGACACGAAGACCGGCAAACTCGAACCGACCGGGCGCACGCTCCGGATCGCCGCGCCCGTCTGCGTGCGCTTCGCTCCCGCGAACTGAGACACCCGCGGAGCCGCGCTACAATCGCTGGTATGGCTTACCCCGTGCACCGCATGCGACGTCTGCGCGCGCGCGAAGCCCTGCGCCGCCTGGTCCGGGAAACCCACCTGGAACCCTCTCAGCTCATCCTGCCGCTGTTCGTCTGCCCGGGCCAGGGAGTGCGGCGCGAGATCAGCGCCATGCCCGGCAACTACCAACTCTCGGTGGACGAGCTGGTCAAGGAATGCACGGACGCCCACCGGCTCGGGCTGGGCGGCGTGATCCTGTTCGGCATCCCGGAGACCAAAGACGAGATGGCGTCCGGCGCCTACGCCGAGGACGGCATCGTGCAGCGCGCCGTGCGCGCCATCAAGCGCGAGACGCCCGAGCTGGTCGTCATCACCGACGTCTGCAACTGCGAGTACACCAGCCACGGCCACTGCGGCAAGATCGTGGACGGGGAAGTGGACAACGACGCCACCCTCGAATGGCTCGCCGCCACCGCCGTTTCCCACGCCCGCGCGGGCGCCGACATCGTGGCGCCTTCCGACATGATGGACGGCCGCGTGGCAGCCATCCGCCGCGCGCTCGACGCAGCGGGCTTCACGCACATCCCCATCCTCTCCTACGCGGCCAAGTTCGCCTCGGTCTTCTACGGCCCGTTCCGCGAAGCGGCCCAATCCGCTCCGCGCTTCGGCGACCGCCGCAGCTACCAGATGGACCCGCCCAACGCGCGCGAGGCCCTGCGCGAGATCGCCCTGGACATCGAGGAAGGCGCCGATATCGTGATGGTGAAGCCCGCCCTGCCCTACCTGGACATCATCCGCATGGCGCGCGAGCGCTTCGATGTTCCGCTGGCCGCTTACCAAGTCTCAGGAGAATTCAGCATGATCGTCGCCGCCGCGCGCAACGGCTGGCTCGACGGCGAGCGCGCCATGATCGAGACGTTGCTGGCCATCCGCCGCGCGGGCGCCGACCTGATCCTGACCTATTTCGCCCGGGAAGCCGCCCGGCTGCTGGCCTGAGTCCACTCTCAGCCAGCCAGCACCTTCAGAGCCTTGCGCATCGCCGCCGGCGGGACAGAAATCAGCGCCCCCCACCGGCCCGCGCCGCCCGTCACCGCGTGCGCCGACACCACGTTGATGCCCGCCCCGGCCAGCTTCTCCATCACTTCCGCCAGGGCGCCGGGACGATCCTCGCCGGTCACCAGAAGGGCCTTCTGCTTCTTCCCCAAGGTGAGCCCGATCTTGCGCGCCAACGGACCTAGGGCCGGCGCTTTCTCTTCCACTGCGATCACGATCTCGGCCTTGCGCGCCTTCGGGTAGCCGAGGAATGCAAGCAGGTTGATGCCTCCCTCCTTGAAGGCGTTCAGCACGCGCGCGCCTTCGCCGGGTTTGTCCGCGATCGTCGTCATGTAGTAAACCACCGCTGTCACTTCCGCCATTGCCTCGTCCTCCTTCCCGGAGCCGCCTCCGGATTCGACCGGGCGCTTGCGCGCCTCCGACGCCCGGACCCCGCAAAGCGGCCGGGCACAGAAAACAGGAAAATCAAAACTTGTTTTTATGTCCCTACCCTACAACGGCCCGCCCCGCCCTGTCAACGTTTTTCTTGCCCGCTCGCCTTGACGGAACGAGTCGGCGCAAAATAGATGGCGGGACTTCCGCAGACGATGCCCGCACGCAATCACGTCGAGCTGGTCACTCGGACCTTCCGGGTGCTCGAGGTCCTGGCCGAAGGCCCAGCCGAGCTGCGCGAGATCGCAGCCCGCACCGGGCTGGGCAAGAGCACCGCATTCCGCATCCTTTACACGCTCAAGGAGCTCGGGTACGTCGAACAGGCCGGCCCCACCGCGCCATACGGCCTGTCGTGGAAGATCACGGCGCTGGCACGCCGCGCCGGAGCCGATCGCCTGCTGGCCGCGGCAGCCCGCGCACACCTGGTCCGTCTCTGCCAGGAATTGGAGGAATCGGCCTGGCTGGCCGAGCTCCGACGCGGGGCGGTCATCATCACCGACGGCGTCCACGCCGCCCACAAGCTGCGGCTTTCGCTCGATCTCGGCGACGCCTGCCCGCTGCACGCCAGCGCCTTGGGCAAGGCCGTAGCGGCCTGGTTGCCGGAGGCCGTACGACGACAGTTGCTCGGCAATGGCCCGCTCGTCCGCTTCACCCGGCGCACGATCACCAGCCGCGCCCGCCTGGCCGAAGAACTCGCCCGCGTGCGACGCCTCGGCTACTCGATCAACGACGAGGAGACCGTGGAGGGCGCCTTTCTGACCGGCGCTCCGGTTTTCGACGCCGAGGGACGGGTCTGCGCGGCCATCAGCGTGAGCGCCCCCAAGACTCGCCTCTTCCCAGCCAAGCGCAGGGCCATGACCGCCGCCGTGCGGCGAGCGGCCGCGGAATTGAGCCGCGAGTTGGCCGAGATGGGATTCGTCGCGCCGCACTGGCCCCCTACTGCGTGACGGCATTCCGACACCCGCCAGATTCTTGTCGCCGCAGCTCGCGCCAAGCTCCTGAGGTCTCGCTCGCTTCGCTCTGGCAGGCCGCTTGCACCCCCGCCCGTTGACCATGCTGGACGGGATCGCCGGGGCGCTGGAACGCTATCTGGACCTTCTGGCCGCGCGGCAGAAACTGGTGGCTTCCAACCTGGCCAACGCGGACACGCCAGGATACCGGACGCTCGACCTGGACTTTCAGAGCGAGTTCCGCAGCCTGGTTGCGAACGCTGCCCCGCGGCCCGTCGAGGTCACCGGCCTGCCGGTGAAAAACGACGGCAACAACGTCAGCGTGGATCGCGAGGCCCGGCTGCTGGCGGAAAACGCCCTGCGATTCAACCTCGCGGCGAACCTGCTGCGTTCCAGCATCCGGATGGTCCGGTCCGCCATTCAGGGAGGGAGGCAGGCATGAGCTTGTTCGCGGCACTCTCGGTGAGCGCATCGGGACTGGCCGCGCAGCGCACCCGCGCCCAACTGCTCGCCGAGAACCTGGCCAATGCGGAGACCACCCGCACGCCGGCCGGCGGACCCTACCGGCGCAAGGACGCCGTCTTCGCCGCCGAACCCGTCCCATCGGCTTTCGCCGATGCGTTCCAGATCGAGCTGGGCGGGCTGACAGGCGTGCGGGTGGCCGAGATCGTCGAGGATCCGCGCGAGCCCGAAAAGCGGTACTTGCCAGGCCATCCCGACGCGGACGCCGAAGGCTACGTCGCCTTCCCGCGCGTCAATCCGGCCGAGGACATGGTGGACTTGATGGGCGCCGTCCGGGGCTACCAAGCCAATCTGGCTGCGGTCTCGGCCATCAAGGACATGATCCATCGCTCCATCGAGCTGCTGAGGTGAAGCCATGCCCGAAGCCATCCGGCCGATATCCTCTCCCGTGACGGCGCCCGAATCGCCGGGTTCGCGCCGCACCGCCGCCGACTTCGCCGCCGTGCTCAAGCAGGCCGTCGAACGGGTCGAGGGGATGCGCCGCCAGGCCGACGAAAGCGTCTTGAGGCTGCTGGCGGGCGAGAACGAGGAAGTGCATCAGACGGTGCTCGCAGTGCAGAAGGCCGAGCTGGCCTTCGAGCTGTTCCTCGAGGTGCGCAACAAGGTCGTGCAGGCCTACCAGGAAATCATGCGGATGCCGATATAGGGCGAGGGACGGTCCCCCGGGAGCGCCGGCTGCAAGGCAGGGTCCCGTGGGCCGCCGCCATGAGGCATGAACCAGATTCGCAAGCTCCTGGCCAGCCTCACGCTGCGGCAGAAAATCAGCCTGCTGGCCGTCGCCGCGCTGGTGGTGGGAGGGCTGGCGGCCTTCACGAACTGGCGACGCCAACAGGATTTCCGCCTCCTGTTCGCCGGGCTGGCGGCCGAGGACGCCGCAGCCGTCACCGAGAAGCTGCGCGCAGCGGGGACCGACTACCGCCTGGCGGACAACGGCACCGCCATCCTGGTGCCTTCAGCCCGCGTGGCGGAACTCCGCCTCCAGATGGCTGCGGCCGGCTTGCCGCGCAGCGGGCGCATCGGCTTCGAGCTGTTCGATCGCAACAACTTCGGCGCCAGCGACTTCACCGAGCAGGTCAACTACCGACGCGCGCTCGAAGGCGAGCTCGAACGCTCGGTCATGGCCCTGGCCGAAGTCGAGCAGGCCCGCGTGCACGTGACATTTCCCAAGGATTCCGTTTTCGTCGAATCCCGGCAGCCGGCCAAGGCCAGCGTGCTGGTCCGCCTCAAGCCCGGCGCGCGCCTGGCCCCGGCCAGCGTGCAGGCGATCTGCTACCTGGTCGCCAGCGCGGTCGAGGGACTGGCGCCCGAAGCGGTCGCGGTGCTCGACATGCGCGGCAACCTGCTCAACCGCGCGCGCCCACCCGCCACGGACGACTCCTCCGAGCTCGCCCTGGAACTCCGGCAACGCTTGGAAAAAGACCTGCTCGCCAAGATCCACGCCACCCTGGAACCTGTGCTGGGCGCCGATCGGTTCCGTGCGGGCGTTTCGGTCGAGTGCGACCTGACCAGCGGAGAGCAGAGCGAAGAGATCTTCGACCCCTCGCGCTCGGTGATGGTCACGTCGCAGAAGAGCGAGGACATCAGCGGCGCACAACTGGCCTCCGGCGTCCCGGGTACGGCCTCCAACCTGCCGCGACCGACCTCGCGGCCGGGTTCCACCGGCGCCGGCCTGACGCGGCGCAGCGAAAGCATCACCTACCAGGCCACCCGCACGGTGCGCCGCACGAAAATGCCGCAGGGCGCGATAAAAAGGCTCTCCATCGCCGTGCTGCTCGATCAGCAGGTGCGCTGGGAGGGCACGGGGCCACAGGCCAGACGCATCCTGGAGCCGCCGCCGCCCGAGCGCCTCAAGGCCATCCGGGACTTGGTGGCCGCGGCCACGGGACTGGTCCCGGAGCGCGGCGACCAACTCATCGTCGAAAGCCTCCCCTTCGAGACCACCTTGAACCTGCCGCCCCCCGAGCCGCCCGCTGCGCCGGCGCCAAAGCCTTCCCCGTGGCCCCCTTGGGTTCCCGACCCCATCAGGAACCATCCCGCTATCGTGACGGCAGCAGCAGGCGCCCTCGTGCTGTTGCTGGCCGTCGCGGCCTGGTTGCTCGCTCGCAAGCGGAGACGCAAGGCCGCGGTCGAGATTCAGGCTTCCCTGCCGGCAGGCGCCGCGCAGGGCGCGCTCGAAGCACCCCAGGCCTCACCTGCCGAGGAGCTGGAGGCGCGCCTGGCCGAACAGGCCGCACGCCAGCAGCAACTGGAAGCCGAAGCGCTCAGCGCCCTGAAACTGCCCCCCGTGACCACGAAGAAAACCGAGGTGCTGGCGAAGCACCTGACCGAGACGGTCAAGAAGAACCCGGCCTCGGCAGCGCAGATCCTCAGGAGCTGGCTCTATGAAACCGACAAGTGAGTGAAGCAGGAGCGCAGGTGAGGCCATGATTGTCAACACCGCCCAGAATGAACCCATCCCCGGCCTCCGCAAGGCCGCCATCCTGCTGGTCTCGCTCGGCGAGCAGGTCAGCGCGGAGATCCTCAGGCACTTCGACGAGGAGGAGGTGCAAGCCCTCGGTCGCGAAGTGGCGCGCATGGGCTCGGTCAACTCCGAACAGGCCGAGGCGGTGCTCGAAGAGTTCTATCAGATGACGCTGGCGCACGACTTCATGCTCAAGGGCGGCCTGGAGTACGCGCGCAAGCTGCTCATCAACGCCTTCGGGCCGGAGCAGGCCAAGAAGATCCTGGACCGGGTGGTCAAGGCGCTGGGTAGCGAAATGGCCAGCTTCGACGCGCTGCAAAAAGCCGACCCCCAGCAGTTGGCCAAGTTCATCCACAGCGAGCACCCGCAGACGATCGCTCTGGTGCTGTCGCACCTGAATCCCTCGCAAGCGGCCGCCCTGCTGGTCTCGCTGCCGCCGGAGCTGCGCGCCGACGTGGCCTTGCGCATGGCCAACCTGGACCAGATCTCGCCCGAGATCATCGGCAAGATCGCCGGGATCATCGGGCAGAAGCTCAAGGCGCTGGGCGAGATGAGCCGCGAATCCTATGGAGGCGTGCGGGCGGTGGCGGAAATGTTCAACCGCCTGGACTCGGCCACCAGCAAGGAGATCCTGGACAAGATCGAGCAGCAGGAACCCAACCTCGCCGAGACCATCCGCCACCTGATGTTCGTCTTCGAGGACATGCTGCTCATTGATCCGAGCGGAATCAAGGAGGTACTGGCGCGCGTGGACCGCAAGGTGCTCACGCTCGCACTGAAAGGGACCAGCGAGGAGCTCAAGAAACACTTCTTGCAGAACATGTCGAAGCGGGGCGCGGAGATGCTGCTCGAAGACATGGAAGCGCTGGGGCCGGTCAAGATCAAGGAGGTCGAAGCGGCGCAACAGCAAATCATCGCCATCGTGCGCCAGCTCGAGGCCGAGGGCGTCATCAGCCTGAAGGGCGCGGTCGGCGAGCAGTACGTGGTCTGAAAACTCGCCCGCCGTGCAGCTCGGGAGGTCGCACGGTGGGGGACCGCCAGGCCAGGGCGTGCGGGACACCCATGAGGAGGCAGGCATGGCATCCAGGGTTCTGCGAGGAGAAGCGGCGCAGGCCGCGGAGCCGGCGCGCTGGCCGCTGGTGCGGCCGGGTGCGCCCCATCCTTGCCCGGAGACGGTCTCGCAAGAAAAGCTGCGGGAGCTCGAGGTGCGCCTCGAGGAAGCCCGGCGCGAAGCGGCGGTTGGCCAACAACAGGCCTTCGAAGCCGGCTACCGCAAGGGCGCCGAGGAGGGCTTCCAGCAGGCTTCCTCGCAACTGAAGCCCCTGCTAGAGGGCCTAGGGCAAACGCTCAAGGAATGGCAGCAGGCCCGGCGCCGGCTGCGTCGCGAAGCGGAACGGGATCTGGTGCAACTTGCCATCGCCATCGCCCGCCGCATCCTGCACCGCGAGCTGCAAGTGGATCCGGAAGCGCTGCTGGGCCTCGTCAAGGCGGCGCTCGAGCGGCTCGAAGGGCGCGAAGTGGATCGCATCCGCGTCCACCCGGCCGACGCCGGCCTGGTGAGCTCCTATCTCGAACAGGCCGGGCTCCGGCAGGTTCGCCTCATCGCGGACCCGCAACTGGCGCGGGGTTCGCTGCTGTTGGAGACCGAACAGGGAACGCTCGACGCCTCGGTCGAAACCCAACTCGAGGAGATCCGCTACGGCTTGCTCGACCGTCTCCAGACAAGACCATGAACGAGAAACTCGACCTCGGCCGTTACCGGGCCGCACTGGAGCGGCTGGACCCTTTCCGCTGGAGCGGAACGGTTCGTCAGCTGGTGGGCTTGCTGATCGAATCCGAAGGGCCGGCGGCCGCCGTAGGCGACTTCTGCGAAATCCGTTGCGCGGACGGGCGCAGGATCCGTAGCCAGGTGGTGGGCTTCCGCAACGGGCGCGTGCTCTCGCTACCGCTGGAAGAGACCGGCGGGCTGCAACTGGGCGATCCCGTCGTCGCACGCCGCGACGAAGCGCGGGTGGCGGTCGGCGAAAGCCTGCTGGGCCGCGTGCTGGACGGTTTCGGCAACCCCATGGACGACAAGGGACCGTTGGAGGCCGAGGCCCACTACGAACTGTACAGGCCGCCACCCGGTCCGCTCGAGCGCGAGCCGATCCGGGAGCCACTGGTCACCGGCATCCGCGCCATTGACAGCCTGCTGCCCTGCGGCAAGGGCCAGCGAATCGGCATCTTCGGCGGAAGCGGCGTGGGCAAGAGCGTGCTGCTGGGCGCAATGTCGCGCCACAACTTCGCCGACGTGAGCGTCATCGCGCTGGTCGGGGAGCGCAACCGCGAGGTGCGCTCTTTCATCGAGCAAGACCTGGGACCCGAGGGCATGAAACGCGCCGTCGTGGTGGTCGCCACTTCGGACCGGCCCGCGCCCCTGCGGGTGCGCGCCTGTTTCGTCGCTCTGGCGGTGGCCGAATTCTTCCGCGACCGCGGCGCGGACGTATTGCTGGTGATGGACTCGGTGACGCGGCTGGCCATGGCCCAGCGCGAGATCGGCCTCGCTGCGGGCGAACCACCCAGCCAGAAGGGCTACACGCCTTCGGTCTTCAATCTGCTGCCGCGCGTCTTCGAGCGTGCAGGCAACTTCCGGCGCGGCTCGATCACGGGCTTCTTCACCGTGCTGGTCGAGGGCGACGATCTCGACGAGCCGATCGCCGACGCCGTCCGCGCCATTCTCGACGGGCACATCGTGCTGTCGCGCCGGCTGGCCGCCGCCGGCCACTACCCCGCCATTGACGTGCTGAACTCGGTCAGCCGGCTGGCCGGCGAGATCGCGCCGCCCGAACAGTGGCGGGCGGCGCAGCGCATCCGCGAGGCGCTGGCCGCCTATCATCAGGCCGAAGACCTGATCAACCTGGGCGCCTACGTCAGCGGGACCAACCCGCAACTGGACGCGGTGCTCCGCGCCCGGCCCAAACTGCTCGAGTTCCTCCGCCAGGAGGCGCAGGAGAAATCGCCGCTCGAAGAGACCCGCGCCGGCCTGGAGCAACTGGCGACGATGCTGGCAGGGACCCCGTGAAGCGCTTCGTCTTCCGGCTGGAGCCCGTGCTGCGCTGGCGACGCGGGCAGCTCGAGCTCGAGCAGAACCGGTTGCGAGAACTGGCGGCAGAGCGGGACAGGATCCGGATGAGGCTGCGCGAGCTCGAACAGCACCGGCGCGAACAGGAAAGCCAGCTGCTGAGCCGCGACGCCCTGAGCGGGGCCGAGCTTGCGGCACTTGAAGCCTGGCGGCTGCGGCAGCGTGCCGAGCGGGAGCGGTGCCAGCAGGCTCTCCTAGAAGCGGAACGACGCCTCGCGGAGCAGCGTGAGCGGGTCCTGGAAGCCCGGCGCCGGGTCCGCCTGCTGGAAAAGCTCAGGGAGCGGCGCTACGGCGAGTGGCAGGCCGAAGTCGAGCGCCAGGTGGAGAACCTGGCCGCCGAATCTCACCTGGGTCGCCTCGGCCGGGTCTGAGCGGGGGAACAAAACCCCCCTGCGGCTCGTCTTAGCTGTTTGGATGAGCGGTACCGCCTCCTTGTGGGAAGCCGTTTCGGTGGCCGCGGCTTCCTTGCGTTCCAGCAAGCTGCGCAGCTTCCTCACCCTGCTGGGGATCATTCTGGCCACCGCCACGCTGATCGCGGTGATCTCGGTGATTCACGGCATGGACGTCTACATCGCAGAAACGGT
This sequence comes from Bryobacteraceae bacterium, assembly GCA_025062235.1. Lineage (GTDB taxonomy): Bacteria > Acidobacteriota > Terriglobia > Bryobacterales > Bryobacteraceae > DTHT01. Next base: position 14,653 of record JANXAE010000039.1, on the reverse strand, counting down.
CTCCGACATGGGAGTGGACGGCTTCCGGGTGGACCGCTTCCCCGTCACCGGGCGCTTCGATCCCAAGAAGTTCGTGGAGATGCTGAAGAAGAATCCCGAGCTCAACCCGGCCGAGTTCGATTTCCTGCGCACCAAGGCCACGCTGGTCAGCGCCATAGGCATGCAAGCCAGCCGGCGGGTGCCGGTGGCCTGCGGCAGCGAGCAGATGGACGACATCGTCGTCTCCGGCGTCAGTCCGAACATCGCAGCCATCACCAACACCCGCACGGCGCTGGGGCGTTTCTTCGTCGAAAGCGACGACCGGCGGCGGTTGGCGGTGGCGTTCATTGGAAACGATATCAAGGAAAAATGTTTCCCTTCGGTGGATCCCATCGGCAGGATCGTCCGGGTCGAGGGCCGTCCTTTCGAGGTCATCGGCGTGGCCCGGGCCATGGGCAGCGTCTTCGGCCAATCGCGCGACGCCTTCGTGATGATCCCCATCCAGACCTACTTCAAAATGTTCGGCTCCCGGCGCGGGCTCCGCTACGCGGCCAAGGCCATCGGGCCGGAATATCTCTACCAGGCGCAGGATGAGATCCGCATGCTCATCCGCGCCTGGCGGGGGTTGCGTCCGGGCCAGGAGGACAATTTCGGAGTCTTCAGCTCGGATACGCTGGTGGAGCGTTGGAACCAACTGACGGGCGCCATCGCAGCCACCGCCATCGGCGTGGTCTCGGTCTTCATGGTGGTGGGCGGGGTGGTGATCATGAACATCATGATGGCGGTGGTGACCGAGCGCACGCATGAGATCGGGATTCGCAAGTCGGTGGGCGCACGCCAGCGGGACATCCTCCAGCAATTCCTGGTGGAGTCGGCCCTGCTGGCCGCGGCCGGCGGCGTCATCGGCGTGCTGCTGGCCTGGGCGGTCTCCCTGGCGGTGCGGAACCTCACGCCAGTGCCCAGCACGATCCCCGTCTACGCGGTGGCGTTGGGCGTCGGCCTTTCGGCCACGGTCGGGTTGTTCTTCGGCATCTATCCCGCGCGGACGGCGGCGCGCATGGATCCCATCGCGGCCCTGAGATTCGAGAAATGACCTGGGAGAGCCTCGCCTCGGGCGCCTCCATGGCGCTGGCCACCATCCGTGCGCACAAGCTGCGCAGCTTCCTCACCGTGCTGGGCGTGATCATCGGCACCGCCGCCGTCATCGGGGTGGGTTCGATCATTACCGGCCTGGATGGCGCCGTGAGCAACATCTTCCGATCGCTGGGACCGAACACGATCCTGGTTTTCAAGTTCAACATCGGCCCCCGCGTGGGGCGCCTCAGTGCCGAGGAGCGGAATCGCAAGCCGCTGACGCTCGAGCACGCGCGCGCCATCGCCGAACGCTGCCCATCGGTAGAGCACGTCAGTCCCTACCTGCTGAGTCCCAACGCCTTCTCCCGCTTCGGCATGGATCGCGCGCGCTACAAGGGCGACGAAATCTACAACTTCGAGCTGGGAGGCACCGAGGAAGCCTACGCCTTCGGCGGCACGGAAATGAAGTTCGGCCGCTTCCTCTCCGCCACGGACAACCACTACCGCCTGCCGGTGTGCGTGATCGGCGAGGACATCCAGAGACAGTGGTTCCCCAACGTGGACCCGGTGGGCAAGTGGATCGAGGTCAACGGCCGGCGGCTGGAAATCATCGGCGCGATGAAGCGGCCGGCTGCATCGTTGCCGGGCGAAGAGGATCGCCGCATCCTGCTGCCCTACTTCACCATGCGCAAGATGTTCCCCAACGCGCAGGAACACTTGCTGGTCGTCATCGCCAAGGAAGGCCGCCTGGCGCAAGCCATGGATGAGGTCCGTCACGTGCTGCGCATCGAACGCCGCGTGCCGCACAACGCGCCCGACAACTTCGCCATGTCCACACCCGAGCAAATGCTGGAGGATTTCCGCCGCATCATGGCCGTCACGGCGATCGTCACCGTCGTGCTCAGCTCGATCGGGTTGCTGGTGGGCGGCATCGGGGTCATGAACATCATGCTGGTGTCGGTCACGGAGCGCACGCGCGAGATCGGCATTCGCAAGGCGGTGGGCGCACGGCGCGCCGACATCGTCTGGCAGTTCCTCACCGAAGCCGTGGTGCTCACCGCGCTGGGCGGCTTTTTCGGAATGATGTTGGGCTGGCTGATCTCCAAGGCCGCGGGGCTGGTCTTCCCCAACCTGCCCACCGCGGTTCCTCTTTGGGCGGCCGCGGCGGGGGTGCTGGTCTCTGTGGGCGTGGGCCTGTTCTTCGGCATCTGGCCCGCAGCGAAGGCTGCTCGTCTGGATCCGGTGGAAGCCCTGCGTTACGAATAGGCGCGGGCCAGGCGCCCCTGCGGTCGCTCCCGCCGGCCGCCCCAGGGCCAGGGACGGGCCACCGGCTTGCGCGCACGGTAGCTTCGTACCAGCTCGAGAAAGACCCCGAGATCGCCGTCCAGGTCCGCCTGCGTGCCGTCAAAGTAGAAACTGCGGATCGGAATGCCCCCAAGGTCCCGGCTCAGCAGCGGGTAGATCGCCTCCGACACCACGCCGTTCATGCACGTGAAGGGGCTGATGTCCACGATCCCGTCCACGCCACGCCGGGCCAGGCAAGCGGCCTTGCCGACGTTGATCACCATCTCGCCGATGGCCCCCTGCTGCGGCAGGTAAGGCCGTGCCGCCGCCAGGATCTCCCGCATGGAAGGTTCCGCGTACCCGGCGAAGTCGCGCGCGAAGGGCTCCAGCAGGCGGCGCTCGTCGCGGTGTTGGATCCAGGCGCGCACGCGGGCGGCCAGCGCCTCGCGCGAGAATCCGCGCCCGGTCAGCCCTAGGAGACGCAATTGCTCGGCGTGGCTGTACCAAATCCACTCGCCCACGTCCGACAGCCAGACCTCGGCCCCGTACTCCTCGATGCGACGGATCAGCTCGGCGTTGGAAAAGCTGTTCAGGCGGCAGAAGATCTCGCCTACGACTCCGATCAGCGGAGTCGAGGGATCGCGCCGCACGGGCAGGGCGCGGAAACGGTCCCGGCAGGCGACCAGCGCCCGGCGGAGCGCCCGCATCTGCGCGCCGGGTTCCAGCGGGCCCCCTTCGATCGCGCCCGCCACCTGCTCGACGCACTCCCGGTAAAGCTCGTCGGCCGAGCCCTTGCGGATTTCATACGGCCGGTGCTGCAGCAGCAGCTTGAGCAGGATATCCGAAGCCACCACGGCGCGCCATCCCGTGCGGTGTAGCGCGGCCGGCATCCGGTAGCCATCGGCGCAACTGGGCGACAGCACACCCGTGCCCTGGAAGCCATGTTGCCGCAGCAGCCGTTGCAGATGAATCGCGTACTGACCGAAGCGGCAGGGCCCGTCCGCACCTGGCATGAAGAAAACGATGCGGTCGGCTTCGCTGGCGCGCTCGAGCAGGACGCGCACGTAATCGCCCACAGTGATGCGCGCGGGCAAACACTCGTCGCCGCCGGTGTAGCGCGAGCCGATTTCGAGCGTGGCGGCATCGGAGGGAGGCGTGACTTCGGCGTCCAGTCCGCAGGCCCGAAACGCGGCAGCCATCAGGCGCGCGCCACCCCAGACCATGGCGTGGATGTAAATCTTCTTTCCGTCGAGCGACAAGCCGCCATCACCCTGCACGTTCCAGCCCCGTCGAATGCCAGAATATCCGAGCCGCGCTCAGCCTGGCAAAGCGCCGCGTGCCGGAGGCGCCCGGATTCGGCTTCGCGCGGACCGGTCGGCGCACGGATTCGCGCAGTGCGCCGGTTCGGGACCCGGCGACCACTCTGTTGCGCCGGCTGTTGCCGGAAGAGGCATGATGCCTGACACTAGGCATGATCCGGTGAGGTGATGCCAATGCGAACAACCCTGATTCTGCTGCTGGCGGGTGTTTGCCTGCATGCTCACGCGCAGAAAACGCGGCGCGAGATCGTGCGGCCTACAACGCCCGAGGAGGACGCGCGGCCCAACAGCGACCGCGTGCCCGAGGTCTACGCCATCCCCGCGCGCCTGGAGCGCGTCGTCGTCTTGCGCTTCAAATACCAGACGGACCTGCTCGCCGGGCTCGAGCGCATGGTCAAGGAACTCGGTATCCGCAACGCCGTGATCCTGGCCGGCGCCGGCTCCGTGCGCGGCTACCACGTCCACGTGGTGAGCAACCGGACGTTCCCCTCGAGGAATCTCTTCGTGCGCGATCCCACCGCGCCCGCCGACCTGGTCAGCATGAACGGCTACGTGGTCGGAGGACGCGTCCATGCCCACGTGACCCTCGCCGACGGCGACCGCGCCTTCGGCGGGCACCTCGAACCGGGCACCGAGGTCTTCACCTTCGCCGTGGTGACGCTGGGCATCCTCGACGACCAAGCGGATCTCAGCCGCGTGGACGACAAGACCTACCGCTGAGACGGCAGGACGTCTTCAGAAGGGAAGCACGAAGGGGATGAACTCGAAACGGCGGGGATCGAGCCCGCGCGCGACCAGCTGCTCAATGCACTGCTCGACGGAATCCCCCACGGCCTCGATGCGCCGCAGGGGTAGGCGGTCGGGAGAGTACATCTCGAGCGCAATCCACTTGCCTTGCAGCGCGCAGGCCTCTTCCACGCGGAGGCTTTCCGGGGAGCGTCCGATCAGCCGGGCGGGATCCACGCGCGAATCCAGAACCATAAGACCTACGATTGTAACGCGCCGCGCGGGAACTTCCCTTCGTCGGACTCAACGCTTCTTCAGCTCTTCGATCACCGCCGCCAACCCGTGCCTGCGGTAGATCTCGGCCAGGCGCTGCTCCTCGGCCGATGGCGGCAGCAGGCGGCGCAACCGTGCATCCTCGAGCACGCGGCTTTCGGGGATCCAGATCTCGCCGTCGGCGAACTCGGCCTGCGTCACCACACCCGTCAGCGCTTCCACCGCCAGCGGCTGTCCCCCGCTTTGAGCGAAGCGCAGCGAGGCCGCCTCGACCGCTTCAGCACGAGCGCCCGGCGCCAGCACGCCCGCGAGCCGCCCGGGAATCGTCCCAGCCAGGTACTCGCGCCCCTGGCGGTCCCGCAGCAACCAAGCGACCTCGAAATACCGGATGGGACGCCTAGACCGGTTCAGCACTTCCACGCGCGGTGAGCGCGTCTCCGATCCGGAGACCAGCGCTTCACCCCGCACCAGCTCGAGCGGCGCGCCGGGAAGCTGCAGACAAGCGATCTCGATGGCTCGCGCGGTCACGGCGGTGGCCCGGCCCGAACCCCGAGCGCTCTGGCCGCGGCTCACCTGTACGTCCAGCCGCGGCCGTTCGGCGAGGATCTCCAGCATGTGCCGCCGCAGCTCTTCCGGCCCGCCGACTTCCAGGATCTGCCGATAGTAACGCCGGTCGCGCCGGGCTTCGAGCTCCCAGACCGTCATCAGCCGCCGGGAGTTCAACCGGTTGGCGCCATAGAACGACAGATCGTCGAACAGCACGCCATCGAGCTCCAGCTCGACCAGCGGCCCGCTCACGGCGGCGGGACGAAGCAACCGCAGGTCCAGACGAACCGGGAATGTCTCGCCCGGCTTGACGTCCAGGCCGGGAACGCTCACGGAGGCTTTCCCGCCCGGCGTCAAGGCCTGAGCCGCCACCAGCAAAGTGATGCCCCGAATGTTGCGCAGCCCCAGGTTGCGCAGCGTCAAGGAAGTATGCAAGTCCAGCACCAACGCACTGCCGCGCGCCAACTCGCGGGACTCGCCCCAGTCCGCCTCCACCAGCGCCACCGGCGCATCCCTGGGAAAGTTGACCTTCAGGGTGCTCGGCGAACGCGGTACGCCCGTCTGCGCCCAGGCGCACGCAGCCGCCAGCAAGCCGAGCAGCGTCCTATTGCGCATAGACATGACTGATGGTCACCAGGCCGGTCTCGGCATCCACGTAACGCACGCGCACCCCGTCGCCGCTGGCGAACCGACCTACGTCGCTCGCGTGGGGGTGCAGCAGGGTCAGCGCAGCCGCGCCCTGGCGGAGTTCGACCCCGGTAGCGGTGGCGGCGATCACCGTGCCGCGCCAGCTCGTGGATCGGCGCAAGGGCGGATGCCAGCTTTGCAGGAGCCAGCCCGCCAGGACCAGAACCAGCACGGGCAGGGCAAGCGCCGCCGGACGCCATGCGAGCCTGGCTTCCCGGGCCGGGGCTACGCACTCGCCGGCCGCAAGCCCCAACCTGATGTTCGCCTTCATTTCGGCTGCCAGCCGGTTCCAGTTCAGGCCGGGAGGCAGTGCATCCTGCTGTCGCAACCAGCGCCGCCAGAGGGCGAACTCTTGCACTCGCCGGCGGCAGGCTTCGCAGCGGCGGACATGCCGGGCCAGACGCCACCGCGCCCACCCACCCAGCTCACCGCCTGCGAAAAGCGCCAGTTCGCTGTCGTGCGGGTGCGTCATGGCCTCCTCCTCGCCAGGAAACGGCGGAATTTCACCCGCGCATTGGCGATATGCGAACGGACGGTGGCCTTCGAGCAGTTCAAGCACCGCGCCACCTCTTCGGCCGGCATGTCTTCGACGTCGCGCAGGATGAGCGCGGCTCTCTCGCGTGGGGTCAGCGTCTGCAAGGCCTCTGCCAGCCATTCCCGGCGTTCGGCGTCGAGCAGCATCTGCTCGGGTGAATCCAGCGGGCTCACCAGCGGTTCGCCCAGCTCTTCCAGTTCGCACCAGTTCAGGCGCCCGTGACGGCGCAGGAAATCAATGGCCGTGTTCGTGGCGATGCGCGACAGCCACTGGGCCGCGCGCTCGGCGTCGCGGAGCTGCTCGCGGCGTTGCAAAGCCTTGATGAAGGTCTCCTGGGTGAGATCCTGTGCATCCGGAACGTTGCCCACGATGCGGTAAATGAGCAGGAAGATGCGCCGCAGGTTGTCGGCGATCAGCCGGTCCTCCCACTCCAGGGCGCCCTGCAAGGCCGGCTCGAGTGCTTCGCTCATACACGCCGCCACCGCCATCGCCATGCGCCTTCATCAGTCATGACGCAAGGCCGGGCCGAAGCGTGCAGCCTTCCCCTTCCGGCGGACAAACCCCGGCTCCGGCGGCGCTATTCCGATTATAGGCCCGCCCCGCCCGCCGGACGATTCTTTGCATTGGCAACGGCCCGGCAGTTGCCGGCCAGCGGAAGGCGCCGCCAATGGCATAGAATTGGCGCTGGCGCGGAGTGAACAGATGAAACTGGCCGAAAGGATGAGCCGTTTGGGTACCGAGACCGCCTTCGACGTGCTAGTTCGTGCGAGGGCGCTCGAGTCCCAAGGCCGCAAGGTGATCCACCTCGAGATCGGCGAACCGGACTTCGCCACGCCGGCCCACATCGTCGAGGCGGCCAAGCGCGCCCTCGATGAAGGTTGGACGCATTACGGGCCCAGCCAGGGCTACCCCGACCTGCGTGAAGCCGTCGCCGCCTACGTGAGCTGCACGCGCAACATCCACGTCGGACCCGAGAATGTGACCATCGTCCCTGGCGGCAAGCCCATCATCTTCTTCCCCATGCTCGCCTTGCTCGAGCCGGGCGACGAGGTTCTCTATCCGAACCCCGGATTCCCCATTTACGAATCCATGGCGCGCTTCTTGGGCGCCGTCCCAGTGCCCATACCGCTGGTCGAAGAACGCGGCTTCGCGCTCGATCTGGACCGGTTGCGCGACAGCTTGACTGAGCGGACGCGGCTGCTGATCCTCAATTCGCCCCACAACCCCACCGGTGGCATGCTCTCGCGCGAAGACCTGGAGGCGATCGCGGAAATGGTCCGGGATCGCGACCTGATGGTGCTCTCCGACGAGATCTACTCGCGCATCTGTTATGAAGGCCAGCCCTTCTCGATCGCGAGCCTGCCCGGAATGCTGGAGAAGACGATCATCCTGGACGGCTTCTCGAAGACTTACGCCATGACCGGCTGGCGCATCGGCTACGGCGTCATGCCCGCGTGGCTGGCGGCAGCCGTCACCCGGCTGATGGTCAACTCCAATTCCTGCACCGCCAGCTTCACGCAACGAGCCGCGCTGGCCGCGCTCACCGGCGCCCAGGACTGCGTCCAGGAAATGGTCGCCGAGTTCCGCCGACGGCGCGATGCCTTCTGCGACGGTTTGAACTCGCTGCCCGGATTCCGCTGCGCCCGCCCCCAGGGCGCCTTCTACGCTTTCCCCAACATCGAAGGAACCGGGCTCAGCTCGGCGGAGCTGGCGGATCGCCTGCTCGAGGAGGCCGGTGTAGCCTGCCTGAGCGGGACCGCCTTCGGCTCCAATGGGGAGGGCTACCTCCGTTTCAGCTACGCGAACTCGTACGAGAACCTGATGGAGGCCCTCGAACGCATGGCAGCCTTCCTCGCCCGGATTCGCGAGCCGGTCGGCGCAGGCGGACCGTGATTCGGGCTTCCTGCGGGTGCCCTCCCAGGCCGACGAGCAGCAGCGCGGAACCCGCCCGCGGAACGGCTGCCAGTCCCAGCGGGCCGTCGCGGCGGCTCGTGAACTTCGAGCGACTTCGCAACGAACTCCGGCGAACCCAACGCCGCCCGTTCCCTCTTTGGGCGGCCCGCCGGCTCCCGGATTCGTTCCGGACCCTTCGACGGATCCGGATCGGCGATCGCGGGTCCGGCAAGTCTGCAAGAACGTTCAACCGCCACTGACTGCCGTCACGAAGTGCACTTCGCTCGCGGGCGACACCTTCTCGAACAGCCCCATCGGGCTGATGCGCCCGTCCACGGCCACGCGGATGTGAGGCCGCAGGCGACCGCCGTCCAGGAGCCGATCCCGCAGGCCGGGCCAGGTGCGGTCCAGGTTCTCGATGAGCTCGCCCACCGTGGCGCCCTCGACTTCCAGCGAAGCCCTGCCGCCGGTCAGGGCCAGCAAAGGCGGGGGAAGGAAGACGATCGGCATCTCAATTCTCCCTCGCTCGCAATGCATCCACGAGAGCGGAAGCTTTCAGGGGCAACTGGCGCAGGCGGACGCCCACGGCACGGTATACGGCGTTGGCGATGGCAGCCGGCGGAGGCACGATGTTGGCCTCTCCCACGCCACGCACCCCGAAAGGATGCTCGGGATCGGGTACCTCGACGATCACGGTCTCGATCGGCGGCACATCCAGCGCCGTCGGCTCGCGGTAATCGAGCAGGCTGGAATTGGCCATCGCGCCTTCCGCCGTCCAGGCGTATTCCTCAAAGAGCGCCCAGCCGATGCCCTGGGCGCTGCCGCCCTGCATCTGCCCTTCGACGGCCGTGGGATGGACCGCCCGTCCCGCATCCTGCAACGAGGTGAAACGCAGGAGTCTCACCTTGCCCGTCCCGGGATCCACTTCCACATCCGCGATGGCGCCTGCGAAGGATCCGCCCGCACTCGCCGGATTCACGGCGCCGCGGCCGATCACCGGACCGCCCGTTTCTTCCAGGCGCGCGGCCAACTCGGCGAACGTCATCGTGCGCTCCCCCGTGCGGAAGACGCCGCGCTCGAAGCTGATGGCTGCCGGCTCCACATCCCAGATCATCGCCGCGCGCTGCTTCATCTGCCGGATCACGTCGTGCGCAGCCTCGTACGCCGCCCAACCGGTCGCGTAGGTCGTACGGCTGCCGCCGGTCACCGCCGTGGGGCCGATCGAATCGGTGTCCGCCACCACCGGGTGCACTTGGTCGGGCCGCAGTCCCAGGACTTCGGCGGCCTGCATCGCGATCGAGGTCCGCGTGCCGCTCAGATCCACCGAACCCTCGACCAGGTTCACCGTGCCGTCGGGGTTGACCGAGATGGTGCAGGCCGAATACCAGCCAATGTTGAACCAATAGCCCAGCGCCACGCCGCGCCCCCGATTCTGGCCCTCGAGCGGCGCCCGGTAGTGCGGGTGGTTGCGCATGGCTTCGAGCACCTCGACGCAGCCGATGCGCGCGTGTTTGGGACCGTCGGCCCGGCGCGTGCCCTCCCGCGCGGCGTTTTTCAGGCGGAACTCGATGGGATCCATGCCCAGCTTCTCGGCCAGCTCGTCCACCACGCTTTCGGCAGCGAAAGCGGCTTGCGTAGCGCCCGGCGCACGGTAGGGCGCGGTGCTGGGCTTGTTCACGACCACATCGTAGCCGTCAATGACCAGGTTGGGAATGTCGTATGGCGCCAGGATGCACATGGCTCCGAAGGCGCACTGTCCGCTGGGGAACGCGCCCGTCTCGTAGGCCATCCAGACCTGCGCCGCGCTGATGCGGCCGTCCTTGCGCGCGCCCATTTTGACGCGGATCACCGTCCCCGGCGTGGGCCCGGTGGCTTCAAAGACATCGCGGCGCGGCATGACGATCTGCACCGGGCGGCCGCATTTGCGCGAAAGCAAGGCCGCCACCGGCTCCAAGTAGATGCGAATCTTGCCGCCGAAGGCGCCTCCAACCTCCATCGGATACACGCACACCCGCGAAACCGGCAGATCCAGCACCCAGGCGATCGCCTCGCGTGCGGAGAAGGCGCCCTGCGTGCTCGTCCAAACGTAGACGCGGCCGTCCTGGTTCCACAGCGCCGTCGCGTTCTGCGGCTCCAAATATCCCTGATGGACCATCGCGGTGCGGAACTCGCGCTCGACGATGACATCGGCATCAGCGAAGCCCTTGGGGACCAGGCCTTCGCCGGTCGGACTCGGTTCCACTTCGCCGAGAACGAACCGGAAGTGTTCGGCAATGTTCCCTGCGCGCTCCGTCGTCTCTCCGAACTCGCGCATGCGCAGATCCTCGTGCACGCGCGGCGCGTCCTCGCGCATCGCCCCGAGCACATCGAGCACCGCAGGAAGCGGTTCGTAGTCCACCTCGATGAGGGAAGCGGCTTCCTCGGCAACGTGGCGGTTCACCGCGGCGACGGCCGCCACGGCGTGGCCCTTGTAGAGAACCTTGTCGCGCGCCAGCACGTTCGCGCGCACGTAGCGTAGCGGCAGCGTACCCTCGACCAGGTCCACCGGGCGGTCCGGGCTCTCCGGCAGATCCGCCGCCGTCACGACGGCCAGGACGCCGGGGAACTGCTCGGCCCGCGTCGTGTCCAGGCGGCGGATGCGCGCGTGCGCGTGCGGACTGCGCAGCACGTACCCATAGACCATTCCTGGCAACCTGACGTCGGCACCGAATTTCGCTCGGCCGGTCACTTTGTCGGCACCGTCGTGGCGTACGGGCCGCGTGCCGATCACCTCGTAGGGCCTGTCGCTCATGGACCGACCTCCCTGAGTCCCCGGGGCGAAACCGAGCCCCGACTGGGGCAGAACGGCATTTTCCCGCTCGTCCTCATCGGCACGCCTCCTTCAACTCAGCCGCGGCCTGGCGCACAGCGCGCACCACCTTGTCGTAACCCGTGCACCGGCAAAGATGGTTGGCCAGCCAGCGACGGATCTCCGCCTCGCTCGGATCGGCGATGCGATCCAGCAAGGCCTTCGTCGCCAGGATCAGGCCCGGCGTGCAGAAGCCGCACTGCACCGCGCCTTGCTCGAGGAAGGCGCGCTGGATCGGATGCAGCTCGGAACCGCGGGCCAGCCCTTCGATCGTCAGGATCGTGCGGCCTTCGGCCTCCACGCCCAGTACCAGGCAGGAATTGACCAGCCGCCCGTCCATGATCACGGCGCAGGCGCCGCAGTTGCCGTCGTTGCAGCCTTCCTTGGTGCCTGTCAATCCGAGAATGTCGCGCAGGCATTCGAGCAGGCTTTGCCGGGGCTCGCAGAGGAACTCCGCGGGCTGACCGTTGACGGTGGTTTGCACTCGAACCATCGCGCGTCTCATGCCTGTGCCTCCCTGGCGCGAGCGACGGCGACCCTGAGCGCGCGCTCGGCCAGCACCGAGACCAGCCGGCGGCGGTGCTCCGCCGTCCCACGCACATCGCTGATGGGCCGCGCGGCGTCCCGGGCGATCTCCGCTGCGGCGCGGATCGCATCCTCCGTGGCGGGCTTGCCCGCCAGATACTCGCCGGCCTCGCGAACCAACAACGGAGTCGGCGCGACCGCCGAGAGCGCCAGCCGCGCCCAGCCGATCGCCTCTCCTTCCACGCGCACCGCAGCCGCAGCGCCCGCCACCGCAATGTCCATTTCGGCGCGCGGCGTGAAACGCAAGTAGCACGCACCCGAAGCGGGCTCGGGCGGCGGGATCTCGAAACCCACCAGCAGCTCCCCTGGGGCAAGCACCGTCTTGCCCGGCCCGATGCAGAACTCTTCCACAGGCAACCGGCGCTCGCCCGAAGGCCCCGCTACCCGGCAAATCGCCCGCAGCACCATGAGCACTGGGGGTCCATCGGCGCTGGGCGCCGCGTTGCACAAGTTGCCACCCAGCGAGGCCCGGCTCTGGATCGGCACCCCTCCGATCATCGCGGCGACTTCGGCCAATGCTGGCCAACGCCTGCGCACCAGCTCGCTCTCGGAGATGACGCAGCAAGGCACCGCCGCGCCCAGACGCAATGTGCCACTGGCGTCACAACCCAGCTCGTTCAGCTCTGGGATGCGCTTGACATCCACCAGCAGATCGGCCTGCCGCTCGCCCGCCCTCATCTGAACCAGCAGATCCGTTCCCCCGGCCAGGGGCCGCGCGCCTGGGTGGCGTGCCAGCAACTCGAAGGCTTCGGTCAACGAGCCCGGGGCCGCGTAATCGAACCACTTCACGGACTTTTCCCTCCGAAATGCCCGGACGCGTGCCAGTGTACCACGGCTCTGCCGAGTGCGCGGCTGGAGCGGAGAAGCCTTCGGCCGGCTAGAGCCCACCTAGGCTTGCGAGCCGACCGAGCCCCGCAATGCCACCAATAGGTCAGGTGTGATCATCCAGCGAATCACCCACTGACCCGCACGGACACGGTCGAGCCGAACAACCCCGCCCATCTGGAACTCGACCGCGGGTCGCTCGGACGAGAGCCCCAGCAACGACGAAACCAGCCTGTTCAAGTGGGGCAGGTGGCCGACCAGCATGAGATTCCCCGTGGCCACCTCCAAGCGGGCTACGAGCGGGCCTGGATCGTCGTTCGGCGCCATGCCTGCCACCTCCCGCAGACCCTCGGCAGGGCGGAGGGTAGCGGCGAAGATCTCCGCAGTCTGACGCGCACGAAGCCTGTCGCTGTGTTCGATCCGCAGCAGCTGCAGGCCGAGCGGGGCCAGGAACGCCGCCATGCGCTCCACCAGCAGTCTGCCTTCTTCCGTCAGGGGGCGCTCCGGATCTTCGGCTTCCGATTTCGCCGGACCATGCTGGACCAGATAGAGTTCCATGGCGCACTCCCGATGCCGATTCTAGCGCCGACGACGAGCGCGTCGTCCCGGGCGCAGGCGTCTCCGATGTGCTCACGACGGCCCACGGGCGCTGCGGGCCACGCAACGGGCCGCTCGGCAGCTGGCCGCAGCCAGCCGGGGTCTCGCGCCGGACGGCAGGCAGACCGGCCCCGGCCGCATCGCCGAACATGGGATTGGCAACCCGCAGCCGACGCGCCGTATCCTACAGCTCAACGGAAGTCGAACAAGGGTGGGAACGCGATGACCACGAAGGCGGCCCATCCCGCGTAAACGGGCAGGTAGGCGATCTGCCACCGCTCGAGCGCGGCGTACGGACTCTTGCCGAGCAAGAAACGCACATACCACCAGGCCGAACCGGCCAGATTCGCCAGAAGAATCAGATTCTCGCCCAGGGCCGCCACGCGGTTGGGCGTGAAGCCGAATCCGGAGATGCGAGCGGCGATGGCGGCCAGCGCCAACACGTCAATCACCAGGGCGCTCAGCACCAGCAGCACCTGCAAGCCGTCGAAGATGCCGGCTGGTGCCTCGGGGTCGCGCGCAGAAACGGCATACAGCACCAGACCCACCACCAGCGCCAAGAGCAGGTCGTACGCGATCAGGATTTCCCGCTCTATCCGGATGCCCTGGCCCGTCCATGCCATCGTGGCCAGGAATGCAAGCAACAAGGCCGCGAACAGCGGCGTGAAGAGCCTTGCCATCAGGGGCGCGAGGCTCCCAACGACGCTTCGCCTGGTCTCGCCGAGCCAGGCCGCGACGATGAAGGCTCCTGCCGCACCGCACGGAACCACCCAGTCCCTTACCAGCCATTCCGCCTTGAGACCGATGGACCCGAACATCATGACCGTGAAAGCCGAGAAGACACCTCCGCCCAACGCCATGAGCGCATAGGAAATGGCGAGTTCGCCCGAGAAGCGCACGAACTCCATGCGGCCTCCGTTGCCGAACCAGCGGCCGCCAGCGTAGGCGTAGCCTGCGGCCAGCCACAGGGCGATGGGCAAGTGCAGGCCGGTGAGCACCTCGGTGTCTCCGCCTCTTCGGAAAGGAAAGGCGTTGGCCAAAAAAGCCGCAGCGGCGAAAACCAGCGCCATTCCGGTAGTCTTGCTCGCCGCCAGACCGTGCTTCCACACGAAGTACCCGACCAGAAGCGGAAACACGAAGAGGCTCGCGTTGCGAAGGTAGAAACCCTCGTGTCCTTCCAGCCGGATCCCGAACAACTCCGGCGTCTTGACGGCGAGGGCTGCCGCGACCGCCAAACCGACGACCACCCAGGGTTCCCTGTGCCCGCTCCGATCGCGCTCGCGGCGGGTCGCGTTCCCCTGTCCGCACAACCGGCGGGCGTAGAGGCATGCGAACTCGCGCGTCGGAGCGTCGAACGCCCCCGCGCGCTTCAGCGCGATCAACGAAGCCTCGTCCGGGGACAGACCGGCTGCGACCAGCACCGCCAGATCACGTCGCACACGCTGCTCGAGCTCCGCGACGGTAGGGTCGTGCGGAGCTCGC
>JANXAE010000038.1 GCA_025062235.1 Bryobacteraceae bacterium | reverse complement strand
GCCCGCGTGGGGAAGGGGTGCTCGACCATGGACTCCAGCATCTGCGTGGCGGTGATCACGAAGCGTGCGCGGCGGCGGGTTTCCCGGATGATCCGCTTCTGCGCCGCAGGAACCTTCTCGAGCGCCATCTCGACGCCCAAGTCGCCGCGCGCCACCATGACCCCGTCGGCCGCCTCCAGGATGGCATCCAGCTCTTGCAGCGCTTCGGGTTTTTCGATCTTCGCCACGACCGGTAGTCGGCAGCCCAGCGCGTCCATCTGTTCGCGCAGGTGGGCGATGTCGGCGGCGCTGCGCACGAAAGAAAGTCCGACCAGGTCCACGGCCGCCTGCGTGGCCATGCGCAAATCCGCGAGGTCTTTTTCGGTCAGTGCGCTGAGGCTCAACCGAGCCCCCGGCACGTTGACGCCCTTGCGGTCGGAGATTTTGCCTCCCGCCACGACGCGACAGCGCGCAGTTACGCCATCCGTGCTCTCCACGCGCAGGGTGACGGCGCCGTCGGCCAGCAGGACGGTGTCACCTGGCTGGACGTCGCGCGCGAAGCCCTGGTAGTTGACCGAGGCGGCGTGCGAGGTTCCTTCGACGGGTTCCGTGGAGAGCAGGAATTCAGCGCCCGTTTCGAGCACGGCCTGGCCGCCGCGAAAAGCGCCCAGCCGGAGTTTCGGCCCTTGCAGGTCGGCCAGGATGGCGGGACGCAAGGGGGGATCGGGCGAGAGCTTGCGGATGAGGCGAATCCGCGCGGCGTGTTCCTCCCGGCTGCCGTGCGCCATGTTGAGGCGGAAGACGTCCACGCCCGCCTCGATCAAGGCGCGGATCGTCTCCGGGCTGCCGCTCGCAGGCCCCAGTGTGGCTACGATCTTGGTGTTCGGCACGTTCCCGCTCTCGCTTCAAGGCAGATGCAACCCGAGTTCCTCGGGCGCGGGCAGGCGCTGCCAGAGATTGTACTGCTGGACGGCGTCGGTGAAGAGACGGATGCGGCGCGTCCACAGCAGCGCTTCCTCGTCATAGCGCACCAGGACGTTTTCCAGCCAGTAAGGACGGTTCTCCGCCAGCCAGGCCCGCCGGCAGAGATCCTTGAGTTCGGTCGCGGAATCGCGCAAGTCCTGAAGCATTCCGTTGGTGGCGTTGATGCGGCCGAAATTGCGCGGCGCCCGCGCCTGGAGTGCCTCGCGGTAGATCTCGCCGATGCGGCGGCCGTACTGGACTTTCATGCCCAGGTAGTCCAGCCGCCTGGCGGCCAGTTCGAGCGAGAGCAGGCTTTCGCGGAAGCGGCGTGCCTTGTTCTGTTTCTCTGCGGTCTCGAGCGCGGCGAGCGCCTCTTCGGCCGTGAGACGCAGCTCGGCGGCGAAGGGTGCGATGCGCGCGGCGAGCGCTGCGCCCGCCGGTGAGAACGGATCGAGCCAGAAGAGGCGATTCCAGGCGTCGCCTACGCCGGCCCGTTGAAGGATGCGGTGGGCCTGGTCGAGCCGCCGGATCACGCCGGCGAAGGTGCGGTCGCTGTGTCGGTAGAAAGCCCAGTCGAATGCGGCCTCGAACTCGGCGGCCGAAGGTTCGCGCTCCTGCCAAGCGGCGGCCGCCGAGTAGAGAATCCCGTACCAGTTCGGATTGAGCAGCGCCTCGCCGTCGTCGGCCCAGTGGGTGTTGAACATGCCGAGCGCTCCGGCGCGCTTTCCGTCCCGCACGAAACCGGCGATGTTGGCCAGCGCGTTCGAGACGTTGGGAAACACGCGGTTCCAGTTGTTCAGACCGGGGCAGACGAAAAAGGCCAAGCCCGCCCTGCGGAAGGGCTCGATGAAGTCGGCGAAGCTCTCGCGCGGATCGTAGGTCCAGGTCATGGCGACCAGGTCGCGAGGCAACTCGGGAATCAGTTCGGCATGCTTGAGCGCAATGTCGCCCCAGAACATGAGCCGGCGGCCGAGCGGCCGCAGCAATTCCGCCACCCGCTGGAGGTGGCGGAGGTAGAGCCGCCCGACGCCGATTCGCTCGGCTTCCTCGCGGCTGCGGCCCTGGCCGAGTTCCCAGGTCTCGTCGCTTCCGATGTGCAGGAAGGTTCCGGGGAATGCTTCGGCGAGCTGCCGGCAGCTCTGTTCGATCCACTCGTAGGTGGCTTTCTCGGCGGGTGTGATGACCGAGCCGTAGGGAACTTCCGCCATGTGCGCATAGCGTTCGAACTTGAGCATGTGGTGGAGGTGGCCGAAGGTCTGTTGTTGTGGCACGAGTTCGATGTGGTAGCGGCGGGCCAGCCCGGAAAGCTCATGGACCATCGCCTTGGTGAATTCGCCTCCCCGGGGTGCGACGAGCGGCGCGTGGCTGTAGGCGAAGACGTGCTCCATGTAGAGGCTGAGCATGTTGAGTTTGAACTCGGCGGCGATGCGGATCAACCGCTCGAGTTGCTCGCGGTGAGGGATGGGTCCGCGGCTGACGTCCACGGAGAGGCCGCGGTAGCGCAGCGCCGGCCAGTCGGCGATCGAGACGGCCGGCAGGCGCCCGCCCGGCCGGATCAGCTGCCTCAGCGTCTGCGCGCCGTAAAAGACGCCGGCCGCGGTGCGGGCGATGACGAGGGCGCCGCGGGCGTCGGAATGCAACAAATAGCCCTCGTCATGTTTCAGCGCCTCGCGATCCAAGCCAAGCCGCCTGATCGCCTCTTCCGCGGCCGCATCGCCGGCTCGCAACAATCGAACGGACGTGCCCCCGGCCGGCGCGAGCTGGGCCTCCAGGTTGTGGAGCTCGCCGAGCTCGGCGACCAGGGTTTCCCCCGCCGCCCGGTCCTCCGGGTGTGCGACGTGGATGCGGACCGGTGCGCGCAGCGCCAGCTCGCCCTTGCCCGGCGCAAGGCGACGCGGCTCGGGCACCAGGCGCAGCTCTGCCCTGCACGTGACGGCGCAAGTCAGAAAGACCATGGCCAGCGAACGCATGGTACGTATAGTACCGGACGTTCGCCCTCATCGAACTATCCTTGCCTGCTGCCGTTGACGGCAAACCGCACACAGGTTACACTCACACCGAAAGGCGGAATACATCGTGCCCAAGCGGCGTGGAGCTCCTTCGAACCTGAGCACCGGGGTCGAGAAACGGCTTTATCCGTACGTGCTGGCGGCCGGCGCGAGCCTGTTGACGGCCGCCAAGCCGGCCGATGCCGGTGTCATCTACGTCAATCCCATTGACCAGACCTACACGAACCAGAACTTCTCGCTAGACCTCAACAACGACGGCACGCCGGACGTGGCCTTCAGCCATTTCGTTTATGCGGGATATTCCCGCTCGCTCTGGGCCAACGCCGCCGGCGTGCTGCTCAACGCGGGAGGCAAGGCGGCCGCGCTGCCAAGCAGCGTCCAAGTCGGACCAGGCGGGGTTTTCGGCGCCAACGCGAAGATGGCGTATGCCGGGCTTTGGTCTAGCTGGGGGCCTTGGGCAGGCGTGACCGATGCCTACCTGGGCCTGCGTTTCCAGGTCGGCCCGAACACCCATTATGGCTGGGTGCGCATGGGCGTCTCCGTGGTGCCCTCCACATTGACGATCTCAGCCACGGTGAAGGACTGGGCCTACGAGGATCGGCCCGGCGTAGGCATTCACGCCGGGACCACCGAGACTGTGATCCCCGAACCGGGTACGCTGGGCTTGCTGGCGCTGGGGGCGGCCGGTTTGGTTCTCTGGAGGCGTCGCAAGACCCGGGCGCAGTGAGGCCCGGCCCCGCGAATTCCGCGCGTGCCACGAAAGCTGCTGCTGGTCGGCTGGGACGGAGCCGACTGGCGTTTCATCAATCCGCTGCTCGACGAGGGTTTGATGCCGGCTCTCGGCGGGCTGGTCAAGGAAGGCGTCATCGGCAACCTCGCCGGCATCCAGCCGCTGCTCTCTCCGCTGCTGTGGACTTCGATCGCCACGGGCATGCTGCCCGACAAGCACGGCGTGCTCGGTTTCCTCGAACCCGATCCGGTTTCTGGCGGTGTCCGCCCGGTTTCGAGCACGACGCGAAAGGTCAAGGCGCTGTGGAACATTTTGATGCAGGAGGGCTATCGCGCCCACGTAGTGGCCTGGCTGGCCGGGCATCCGGCCGAGCCGCTCAACGGTGTCGCCATTTCTCCGGCATTCGCGCACGCCAGAGCGCCTTACGGGCAGCCATGGCACTTGCCCGCAGGCTCGGTTCATCCCGAGCGCCTGCGTGAGACCTTCGCCGGGCTCCGCATCCACCCTGGCGAGCTGGGAGAAGCCGAATTGCTGCCCTTCATTCCCAAAGCCGCCGAGGTGGACCAAGAGAAAGACCCGCGGCTGGCGATCTTCGCCATCACGCTGGCGCAGTGCCTTTCCGTGCACAACGCCGTCACCTGGATCCTCGAGCACGAGCCCTGGGACTTCGTCGCGGTTTACTACGAGGCCATTGACCACTTCTCGCACGCCTTCGCGGCCTACCACCCGCCGAAAGCCGATTGGGTGCCGGAGAAGGATTTCGAGATCTACCGCGAGGTGATGACCGGCGTCTATCGGTTTCACGACATGATGCTGGAGCGCCTGCTCGATCTGGCGGGACCGGAGGCAACCGTCATGCTGGTCTCCGATCACGGCTTCCACTCCGGCCCGCACCGGCCGCGCCGGATGCCGCAGCGGGTTACCGGCCCTGTAGTCTGGCACCGTCCTTTCGGGGTTTTCTGCCTGAAGGGTCCCGGCATCCGCCGTGATGAGCGCATCTACGGGGCCACCGTGCTCGACGTGACGCCCACGGCGCTGGCGTTGTTCGAGCTTCCGGTCGGCGAGGACATGGACGGGAAAGTGCTCTTGCCGGCCTTCGAGGCCCCCTCGCGTGTGCGCACCATACCGAGCTGGGAGCGGGTTCCGGGCGAGTGCGGGATGCATCCGGCCGAGATGCGAATGGACCCTGAGGCGGCGCGCGCGTTGATCGAACAGTTCGTCGCCTTGGGCTACGTCGAGCCGGCGCAGGAGCAATCGCAGATCGTGTCGCTGGCCCTGCGCGAATGGCAATTCAATCTCGCGCAGGTGTACCTGAGCACGAGGCGCCCCTCGCTGGCTCTGCCGCTTCTGGAGGGGCTCCGGACGCAGTGGCCCGAGGAGGCGTCCATCGGCGTGGCGCTGGCCCAGTGCCATCTCGTCTTGAACCAGCGCGAGAAAGCTCGCGCCGTGGTCGAAGACCTGCTGAGCCGCGACGAGCACCGGCCGTGGGCGCGATGGCTGCTGGCGGCGCTGGATCTCGGCGAGGAGAGAACCGAGCAGGCGCTCGAGGAACTGGTCAGGATCGAAGAGGACAGCGTGCGGATGCCTGCTCTGCTCGTCCGTCTGGGAGCGGCTTACCTGCGCCTGGGCCGGCTCGAAGACGCGGAACGGGTCTTCCGGGAGGCGATGGCGTCGGAGCCGGACTTGCCGTCGGCCTATCTCGGACTGGCTACGGTGTGCTTGCGCGAGCGCCGTTACTCGGAGGCCGCCGAAGCCGCGCTCGAAGCTGTCGGTTTGCAACACCTCCTTCCCGCGGGGCACTTTTTGCTGGGCATCGCGCTAGCCCGCTTGCGGCAGTACGACCGCGCTGTGCTCGCCTTCGAAACCGCGTTGCGCATGGAGCCCGCGCTCGCGCCTGCACACCGCTGGCTGGCCACTCTGTACGGCCGACGGGGTGGAGATCCTGCCAAGGCCGCCTGGCACTGGGCCCGGTGGGCTCACCTGCGGCGGCAGCGGGCGGCGGTTCGGGACGCGATGGGCTCGGCGGGGATGTGAATCGGGCTTCGCGTCGAGGGCAGCGAAATGGCTTGCTTGCCCGAGGGCGTCCGCATCAGGCCCGCGAGGGATTGCGAAGGCCCTGCCTGCCGGATGCTGCTGCCGGATCTGATCCGCGAGGCCCTGCCTGCCGAGTTCCTGGTCGCAGTGCAGCAGGCTCCGCCGCACCTGATCGGGGCAGCCTGCTTCCGCTACGGCGGCGCCGTTCTTTATTCCGTGCGCCTGCGAGTGATCCGCACGCACCGGCGGCGCGGCATCGGCTCGGCGCTGATGTCCGCGGTCCTCGCGGAGGCGCGCTCCCGCGGGTGCGATACGGTGGTGGCGCTGGTCGAGACCGATCGCGAGCCGGAGGCGGAGCCGTTCCTGCTGCGTTACGGCTTCCGGCGCGGCAGCCGCCTCACCACGGTGGAAGCAGCCGCGGAACCTGCGCGGGCCTGGTTTGGCGCGCTGCGTCGGCGGCTGGAGGATGCGGGAAAGATTCCGGAGACCGCGCGGGTGTTGTCGTTCGCAGAAGCTCCGAAAGCGGAGGTGGCGCGCCTGTACGCCGAGGCCATCCTATGCAGCCCCGAGCTGGAGCCTGGCCGCCTCCAGCACGTTTTGGAGCGGTTGGCCTCCCCGCAATCCCCGGTCGCCATGGAAGGCGACCGCGTGGTGGGCGCGTTGCTTTGGTCGTTGGAGGGATCGCTAGCTTTCGTTCACGCACGTGTGGTGGCGGAGGAGCGCCGCCGCGGTTGGGTCAACGTCGTGTTGATGGCCGACGCCCTGGAAGCGGGCTGGCGCGCCGGCGGGCGTCGTCTTCGGTTCGAAATTCCGGACGGCAACCGCGACACCGAGAAGCTGGCCAGCCGGCTGAACGCCCAGCCGGTGCGCAGGCTCGACCGCTACGTGCTGGAACTGCGAGGCAGATCGCCCTGATGGGCGGTGTTGGCGGCGCGGGCTCTTCTGGTGGCCAGGGAGGGAATCGAACCCCCGACGCCAGCCTTTTCAGGGCTGCGCTCTACCAACTGAGCTACCTGGCCTTCGGCCTTATATTATAACAGCCGCGGCTCGGGAGAGGGCGCTATACTGTGCCTCGTGTCGGCACTCCGCATCATCGCCTCGCGCCATTCCGCTTTCTACAGCCCGCTCATCGCCACGCTTGCCGCCGGCTTCCTCGATGAGGAAGGTTTGGCAGCGACCTACCGCCAGCTTGCCCCGGGCGAGCGTGCGCAAGAGCTGATCGCGGCGGGGGAGGCACACATCGTTCAGTCTGCCGTTTCCATGGGCTGGCTGGCGCTCGAGCGCGGCGAGCGAGACATCCCCGTGCATTTCGCACAGATCAACTGCCGCGACGGCTTCTTTCTGGTCGCGCGCGAGCGTCCGGCCCGTTTCGAGTGGAAGATGCTCGAGGGCGCCACGGTGCTTGCCGATCATGCCTCGCAGCCGCTGGCCATGCTCCGGTACGCGTTGCATCGGCAGGGCGTGGTTTGGGAGAGGGTTCGCGCGCTCGATCGCGGCGAGCCGGATCGGATGGTGGGAGCGTTCCTGGACGGGGAAGGCGATTACGTACACCTGCAAGGACCCGCGGCCCAGCAGCTCGAGCACCAAGGCGCAGGCTTCGTGGTGGCCGCGGTGGGCGAAGCGATGCCGCCGTTGGCTTTCAGCAGCCTGATGGCCTCGCGCGAGTTCTTGGCGACGGCCGAGGCTGCTGCTTTTTTGCGCGCTTACGCGCGGGCGCGCCGCTGGGTGCGCTCGAGCCCGGCGCGGGAGGTGGCGGCGTGCGAGGCTTCCTTCTTTGCAGGGATTGCGCCCGAGGCGCTCGAGGCGGCCATCGCCCGTTACCAGAGCCTGGGATGCTGGGAGGGCGGCGTCGGCGTTGCGCGCGAGCACTACGAGCAGGCGCTGGAGGTCTTCCTGCACACGGGTTCGATAACGCGACGCTGGGAGTACGAGGCCGTGGTGGTTGCACTGCCCGAACCTGCGGCCTGAGGCGCTGCTGCACGGGGCGGCGCGCCAGTGCTTGCCGGGGCGCGGCCGAGTTGGTATAGTTGTTGCCGGATCGGAGGGAGTGCTCCGGTTCAGGAGGCTCGCGGCCTGCGCGGGCAGGCCCGCGCGCGGTCATACGAGGGAGAGCGTATGGAATCCTACAACAATGTTCCTGTGCCCGAGGACGGCCAGCCAATCGAGTTTCGGGACGGCAAGTTCGTCGTGCCCGACCGGCCGATCATTCCGTTCATCGAAGGCGATGGGACCGGACCTGACATCTGGCGGGCGGCGCGGCGTGTCTTCGACGCCGCGGTGGAACGCGCTTTCGGGGGCAGGCGGCGGGTGGTCTGGTACGAAGTCTTCGCGGGTGAGAAGGCTTTCAACCGGTTCCATACCTGGCTACCCGAGGACACCCTGAAGGCGATTCAGCGCTTCCGCATCGCGATCAAGGGGCCGCTGACGACGCCGGTGGGAGGGGGTCACCGCAGCCTGAACGTCGCCTTGCGGCAGTTGCTGGACCTGTACGTGTGCTGGCGCCCGGTGCGGTGGTACCCGGGCGTGCCGTCTCCGGTCAGGAACCCGGAAAAGCTCGACGTGGTGATCTTCCGGGAGAACACCGAGGACGTTTACGCGGGCATCGAGTGGAAGCAGGGAACGCCGGAAGCGCAGAAGGTGATCGAGTGGCTCACCAGAGAAATGGGCTGCAAGATCCGGCCCGATTCGGGCATCGGCGTCAAGCCCATTTCCATCACCGGCACCAAGCGCCTGGTGCGCCGCGCGATCCGTTACGCGCTCGAAAACAACCGGCGCAGCGTGACCCTGGTGCACAAGGGCAACATCATGAAGTTCACCGAGGGGGCCTTCCGCGACTGGGGTTACGAGGTGGCGCGGGAGGAATTTCCGGATTCGGTCGTCACCGAGGCCGAAGCCGGCGCCACGCCGCCGCCCGGCAAGATCGTCATCAAGGACCGCATCGCCGATTCGATGTTCCAGCAGGTGCTGCTGCGTCCCGACGAGTACGACGTCATCGCGACGCCCAATCTCAATGGCGACTATCTCTCGGACGCCTGTGCGGCGCAGGTAGGCGGGCTGGGCATCGCGCCCGGCGGCAACATCGGCGACGAGCATGGCGTCTTCGAAGCCACCCACGGCACGGCGCCCAAGTACGCCGGCCAGGACGTCGTCAACCCCTCCAGCGTGATTCTGTCGGGCTCGATGATGTTCAGCTTCATCGGCTGGAAGGAAGTCAGCGATCTGATCGAGCGCGGCATCACCGAAACCATCCGCCAGAAGCGCGTGACCTACGACCTGCACAGGCTGATGGAGGGCGCGACCAAGCTGAAGACCAGCGAGTTCGCGGACGCGATCATCGAGAACATGGACCGGGCCGCGGCCGCGGCCTGATCGGCCAGAGCCGAGAGGGAGGACGCATGCGGAAGAAAGTAACCGTCGTTGGTGCGGGCAACGTGGGCGCCAGTTGCGCGGTCAACCTGGCGCACAAGGGACTGGCAGACATCGTGGTGGTGGATATCCTGGAGGGCGTGCCGACCGGCAAGGCCCTCGACATCCTGCAATCCTGCCCCATCGAGGGCGTGGACGTGAACTGCGTGGGCGGCAACGACTACGAGGCGACGGCCAACTCCGATATCGTCATCTTCACCGCGGGGTTCCCGCGCAAACCGGGCATGAGCCGCGACGACCTGCTCTGGGCGAACTACGACATCGTCAAGAGCACGGTCGAGCAGGCGGTGAAGCATTCGCCCAACGCCATTCTCATCGTGGTCACCAACCCGCTGGACGCCATGTGCCACGTGGCCTACAAGGTGAGCGGCTTTCCCAAGAACCGGGTCATGGGCATGGCCGGCATTCTGGATACCACGCGCTTCCGCACCTTCGTGGCGCAGGAATTGAACGTGTCCATGAAGGACGTGACGGCGCTGGTGCTGGGCGGCCACGGTGACACCATGGTCCCGCTGGTGCGGTACTCGAGCGTGGGAGGCATCCCGCTGACCGATCTGCTGGACCAGGAGACCCTCGATCGCATCGTCAAGCGCACGCGCGACGGAGGCGCGGAGATCGTGCGGTACCTGAAGACGGGCAGTGCCTACTACGCGCCGGCCGCGGCGACGGTGGAGATGGTGGACGCCATCCTCAACGACCGCAAGCGCGTGTTGCCCTGCTCGGCCTATCTCGAGGGCGAGTACGGCATCCAGGGCCTGTTCGTGGGCGTGCCCGTCAAGCTCGGCGCCAGCGGCATCGAGAAGATCTACGAGTTGAGGCTCACCGAGGAGGAACTGGCCGCGCTGCACAAGAGCGCGGCGGCGGTGCGCGAGCTGGTCGAAGTCATGCGGCCGAAGCTCGAAGCTGCGGCGACAGCGTGAGTTCGAGTACGCTGGCAGGGCGGGGCATTGGCGGCCCTGCTCTGCCATGCGTTTTTCCTCGCGACTTCCCTGGAGCGTACCCGAGAATCGCCTCTGGCAGGCGCTGGCGCGGCGGCGGGCGGAAGGCCGGCGGGTGCTCGACCTGACGCAGTCGAATCCTACCCGCGCGGGATTCGTCTACGGGGACCGGATCTGCGCCGCGCTGGCCGACCCGCGCGCGCTCGTCTACGACCCGCATCCGGCCGGGTCGCCTGCGGCGCGCGAAGCTGTGGCGGCCTGGTGCACGCGGCGCGGGCCGAAGGTGCATCCCTGGGAGGTTGTCCTCGCCTCGGGCACCAGCGACGCGTACGCGTGGCTTTTCAAGCTGCTCTGCGATCCGGGCGACGAGATCCTCGCTCCGCGACCGTCTTACCCGCTGTTCGAGTTCCTCGCCGGGCTCGAATCGGTTCGCGTCGTCCCCTACGCGTTGGTCTACGACGGGCGCTGGTGGGTGGACTGGGATTCTCTCGAGCGCGCCGCCGGGCCGCGGGCGCGGGCGGTGGTCGTTGTGCAGCCCAACAATCCGACAGGTTCGTTCCTGAACCGCGACGAAATCCGTCGCCTGGCTGCCTTCTGCGCGGCGCGGGGCCTGGCGATCGTCTCCGACGAAGTCTTCGCCGAGTACCCGCTGGGCGGCGAGGTTCCGCCGTCGCTTTCGATCCAGGCCGTTGCGCCATGCTTCGTACTCGGCGGGCTTTCGAAAGCGGCAGGCCTGCCGCAAATGAAGCTTTCCTGGATCGTGGTGGGAGGGCCGGAGGAGTTCCGGCGCGCAGCGATCGAACGGCTCGAGTTGATCGCCGACACGTATCTGCCCGTCGGAACGCCGGTGCAATGCGCGCTGCCCGTGCTGCTCGAGGAAGGCGAGCGGGTTCGCGATCAGATCCTGCTGCGAACCCGCGAGAACTACCGCTGGCTGGTCGGACGGTTTGGCGCCGAATCGCCGGTGAGCGTGCTGGCCGCCGCGGCGGGCTGGTACGCCGTCTTGCGGGTGCCGCGCGTGCGCAGCGAAGAGGACTGGTGCCTGGAGTTGCTGGAGCGTGGCGTGCTGATGCAACCGGGCTACTTCTACGATTTTGCCGAGGAGGCTTATCTCGTGTTGAGCCTGCTGACGCCGCCCGGAGAGCTGGCCGAAGGCGTCGAAGTGTTGGCCATGCTGGCGGGTTGCTGATTCAGCCGTCGCGGGCCGGCGCGGTGCGAAAGGCGTCGCGGATGGCTTGCCATGCGGGCTTGCGCCGGTAGTCCCGGTCCAGCGGCAGGACCCGCACGGGCGTTCCGCTGGGGCGCTGCCTGCGAGTGGCCAACCACGTGTAGCGGTCGGTCAATCCCCAGGTGAGCACGGCCTTCACGGCGCGCTCGGCGAGCGCCGCCGTCAAATACGTGTGGTAGACCTTGGCGATGGCTTCGTCCCTTTGGGCGATCTCGTCGGGCAAGTCTCGGTCGCTGACGTCCAGCTCCGTGATGTAGATCTCCAGGCCCAGCTCGGCGATCTCGCGGAAAAATCGCTGCAAGGTTTCCGGGTTGAAGTGGCGGAACTCGGCCCAATCCAGGTGCGCCTGCATGCCGAAAGCATGGATGGGAACCTCCCGCTCTTTCAGATGACGCAACAGGCGCAACACGGCCTGTCGCTTGCTCTCCTGCCCTGGCGTATCGTAGTCCAGGCCGTAGTCGTTGTAGGTCAGCTTCGCTTGCGGATCCGCGTCGTGGGCGATCCGGAAGGCGAGCTCCACATAGTCGGATCCGAGCAATTCGAGGAAGGGGGTCTTGCGCAGGCCGTCCTGGCGGCCGTCGGGCACGTGAACGGCTTCGTTGACCACATCCCAGGAATGCATGCTCCCGCGGTAGCGGCCGGCCACCGTGAGGATGTGTTCTTCCAGGCGCTTTCGCGCCTCCTGTGCGTCGGCGATAGTCTTCAGCCACGGCCAGGCTTGCTGGTGCCAGAGCAGCGTGTGGCCCCGCATGCGCATGTCGTGGCGCCGGCAGAATTCGGCCATGAAGTCGGCCGGTTCGAACCGGAAGGCGCCGGGCTCGGGCTGCACGGGCCCCATCTTGAGCACGTTTTCCGGGACCAGAATGCTGCATTCCTGCGCGAAGGCTCGTGCATACGACTCGTCGTCGCGGAGGACCGGCCAGGCGGCGGCCGCCCCGTAAAGCAGCCCGGCGCGGGCGGCGTATTCCCGGAGGCCAGGTTCTTCCTCGTCCGCGTTCCGGGCAGGGAAGGTGGCGGCCAGCGCACCGGCGAGGGCGGTTCGGCGGGTCATCCTACTCATGTCCCATAGTGTGCTACGAATGGCGCAGGGCTGCAAGGGCAGAGCCGGATGGCCGGTCGAAACTCCCTGTGTTGAGTCCCTGGCCGCCGGGCGCACTTCGGCCGGGCGGCCAGCGCAGCCTGCGGCCGGAAGGCGGAGGAGAGCCGGAACGAGCCGCAGGGCTGGCCCCAGCACGTGCGCGGCCCAGTCCGAGGGAGCGCCCGAGTGGCGTGGCCGCCAGCGCGGTCCGGCTTGCCTGGGGAGGTCCGGTCCGGGCTTTGGCTCTCCCGGGCTTCTGATATAATCGGGCTGGATGCTCATTGCCCTTCCGCTCGCGCGGACGGCGACGATCTCAGACCTGCCTGGGTTCTCCCGTGCGTGAAGCTGCCCTTCCTGTCGTGTCGCCGGATTCCTCGAGGCGGGTTCGTATCGGCCGCCGCGCCGGGGAGGATGCTCACGGGGAGGCAGAGAAGCGTCAGCAAGGATGAAGGTTTCCGTTCAAATCAGCAGGGGAATCGAACCGCTGTTCGGCACGCGTGACGAGAACATCCGCTTGCTGGAGTCCAGCCTGAACGTCACGACCCAGCTCGTCGAGGACAGCCTGGAAATCGAGGGCGAAGCGGAAGCAGTCAGCCGCGCCGAAGGGATCCTCCAGGACTACATAGCCTTGGTGAGGGAAGGCCACGTTTTCACTAACGGTGACCTGAACAGCTACCTGCGCGTGGTTACCGAGGATCCCGCCGTGACGCTGCGCAACCTGGTGTTGAGCGGCCGACAGCGGAATTTCGGCAAGAAGACGGTGGTACCGAAGACCATCAATCAGCGCCGGTACCTGGAAGCGATCGAGCGGAACGACCTGGTGTTCGGCATCGGCCCTGCGGGCACGGGCAAGACCTATCTGGCCGTGGCCATGGCGCTATCGGCCCTGCTGAGCAAGAAAATGAGCCGGATCATCCTGACGCGGCCGGCGGTGGAAGCGGGCGAGAAGCTGGGCTTCCTGCCGGGCACGCTCCAGGAGAAGGTGGATCCTTACCTGCGGCCCCTGTATGATGCCCTTTACGACATGCTCGATATCGAGAAGGTGGAGAAGCTGCTCGAGCGGTCGGTGATCGAGATCGCTCCCATCGCTTTCATGCGCGGCCGAACGCTGAACGACAGCTTCATCATCGTGGACGAGGCGCAGAATTCGACGCCCGAGCAGATGAAGATGGTCCTCACAAGGCAGGGGTTCAACGCCAAGATGGTCGTCACGGGAGACGTCACGCAGATTGACTTGCCCCCCGGGCGCAAGAGCGGTTTGCTTCATGCCGAAGAGGTTCTGCGCGGTGTCGAGGGCATCAGCTTCATCTACTTCGACGAGCGCGACGTGGTGCGCCACACGCTGGTGCAGCGCATCCTCAAAGCCTACGAGCGTTACGAGCAGGCGCAACAGGAAAGACAGCTCTCGCTCCGCTGGAACGACGCGTCCGCCGATTCCAACCGGGCCTGAGAGGCCCATATGAGTGACCCCGACAGTACCGTTGTTTTCCGGCGCGCTCCCCGCGGGTTGGATCGCGAGCGGGTGGAGCGCATCGCCGAGCGGTTGCGGCGCGAGGTGGCCCGCGGGCGTCCCTTCCTTTGTCTGGTCACGGGGGATGCCGAGTTGCGCCGGCTGAACCGGCGTTTTCTCGGCAAGGATCGCGCGACGGACGTGCTTTCGTTTCCGGCGCCGCCCGGCTGGCCTGGTGGAGAGCCCGGCCGGCCACCGCTGGGCGAGATCGCCATTTCGGTGGATCGCGCCGCGCGCCAGGCCCGCCGTTACGGCCACTCGCTCGAGGAGGAGATCGGCATCCTGATGCTGCACGGCCTGCTTCACCTCAGGGGCATGGACCACACCTGCGATGGGGGACTGATGGCGCGGGCGGAGGCCCGCTGGCGGAAGCGGCTGGGCCTGCCGGCCAGCCTCACGGAGCGGAGCGGCGGGTGATCATGGCGTGGGCGATCTGCATGCTCTTGACGGCGCCGCTGCTGGCGGTGGTGAGCTTCGTCCAGCTGCTGTATTTGGAGGCGCTGCGGTTGCGTGCGCGGGAGCGGTCTGCGCTGCAACATTTCAAGGAGAATCTGGCCGCACGGCTGGGCATGGATCCGGAACGCGGCGCGCTGACGTTTTCGCTCGTCAAGCACGCCCTGCTGGTCCTTTTGGGAGCGCTTTCGGCCGGCGCGGGCGCGGCCTCGGGGGGCTGGACGGCGACAGGACTGGCCACCGGGCTGACGGCCGGTCTGGGAGCGATGCTGCTGTCCGCCTACGCCGTTCCCCACCTGCTGTACCGCCGTACAGGCGCAGCGTGGCTGGAGCCGCTGTTGCCTTGTCTGCGGGCGATCGCGCTGGTGGCGCGACCTGCGGTGGTGGTCTTCGAGTTCTTTGCCTCCGTGGTCGAGATTGGCGCGAAACCGGGCGAGACGCAGCCGGCGAAGACGCCGGGCAACGACATCGAGGTCCTGCTCGAGGCGGGTACCGAGGAGGGGCTGATCGAGGAGAGCGATCACGAGCTCATCCAGTCCGTGGTGGCTTTCGGAGACAAGACGGTTCGCGAGGTGATGACGGCGCGGCCCATGATCGTCGCCATTCAGGCCGATCGCAGCCTCGAGGACCTGCGCGAGCTGGTGATCCACGAGCAGTACTCGCGCATTCCGGTCTACGAAAGCGGCTTGGACGACATCATCGGCTTTGTCCACGTCCGTGACATGTTCGAGCTGGACGAGGAGGAACGTCGGCGGCGCAAGGTCCGCGAGCTGGTGCGGCCCGTGCGTTACGTGCCCGAGACCAAGCCGGTCAGCGCGCTGCTGCGCGAGATGCAGCAGGACCGTGCACACATGGCGATCGTGGTGGACGAGTACGGCAACACGGCGGGCCTGGTGACGCTGGAAGACCTGGTCGAGGAGGTTTTCGGGGAAATCCGCGACGAGCACGAACCGGGGCTCGACGCGATGCCTGACGGGGAGGGGGCCTGGGTGGTCTCGGGCAATCTGGATGTGGACCGGCTGGGCGAGCTGCTCGAGTTCCGTCCCTATCCGCCGCCGGAGTCCACTACGGTGGGCGGCCTGGTAACGGAGTGGATGGGACGTGTGCCTGCCGCTGGCGAGCGCCTGGAGCGCAACGGTATCCTGATCGAAGTGCTGGCCAGCAACGGGCTGCGAGTCGAGCAGGTGCGCGTCTCGCGTTCCCGGCTGTCGCAGGAGAACGGCCAGCCAACCAGAGAAGAGGGCTCGAGATCATGAGCGAACCGGGAACCGTTTCCCTGCCCGAGACTCCCTCGGATCGTTTCCGTTCCGGATTCGTGTCCATTCTGGGACGGCCCAACGTGGGAAAGTCCACGCTGCTCAACGCACTGACCCGTGCCCGCCTGGCCATCGTGAGCGACAAGCCGCAGACCACGCGCACTCTTATCCAAGGCGTGCTCACGCTGCCCCACGCGCAGATCGTCTTCCTCGACACGCCCGGCATCCACGAGCCGGATACGGTTTTCAACAGGCGCATGATGGAGACGGTGCGCAAGGCGCTCGAGGAACGGGATCTGTTGCTGTACGTGGTCGAGGCCACCGAGCCGGTCTCCGACGAGGAACGCGAGGACATCGAGATGGTGCTGGCCACGGGCACTCCGGCCTTCCTCGTGATCAACAAGATTGACAGGCTGCGCGACAAGAGCAGGCTGTTGCCGCTGATTGACGAATACCGGCAGCTCGGCGATTTCGCCGAATTCGTACCCGTCTCGGCGTTGCGAGGCGATGGCTTGGAGCGATTGCAGGAGCTCATCGTCCAGCGGCTGCCGGAAGGGCCTGCCTACTTTCCGCCGGATTACCTGACCGACCAGCCCGAGCGGTTCCTGGCCGGCGAGCTCATCCGCGAGAAAATCCTGCACCTGACGCGGCAGGAGGTGCCCCACGCGGTGGCCGTGATGGTGGACCGCTGGGAGGAAACCCCCAATCTGCTGCGCATCTCGGCGACGATCTACGTCGAGAAGGAAGGTCAGAAAGCGATCGTGATAGGCGCCGGCGGCCAGTTGCTCAAGAAGGTCGGCACGGCTGCGCGCCAGGAGATGGAAGCGCTGTTCGGGCGCAAGGTCTTTCTCGAGCTGTTCGTGAAGGTGCGCCCGCGCTGGCGAGAGGACCCGCGCTTCCTCGCCGAGCTGGACTGGCGTTCGATGGTAGGAAAGGTCGAGGACTGAGGCCACAGGGCGGGCGTCCCCGGCATCGGGCGTGGGCGGTCCGACCTACCTCACAGGACGCAGGCTTTCGCTGACAGGACGGCTTCGCTGGCGCCGGGAGGCCGCGGTGTTTCTTCGACGGCTTCGGCGCAGGACGGGCTTTTCTCCGGGAACGAGTGGCGCCGGCTGGGCCCGGGTGGGCGTGGTGCTGCGGCCGGACGCCGCCGGGTTGCGGCGAAACGGGGTTGCGCCGCTGGCCCGGGCGGAGGCGCGCCGCCCGGTTCCTGGGCTGGCGAAACTATGATAGGTGCGCCATGGGAGCGCGCTGGTTCCGCTATCCGAACGCGAGGCTGGCCGCAGAGGCGTGCGCGCACAACATCCTGGCGAAACTGGAGGACGCCCTGTCGGGAAGATCCCTAGCCACGCTGGTGCTCTCCGGGGGAGAGGAATCCGGTCTGCTGCTGGAAGCCCTCGCGCGAAGCCGCTTTGCATGGCAACAGGTTCACCTGTTCTGGGCCGAGGAGCGTGCGGGGATCCAGCGGGAGGCCGGCAGCCATTACCGGCTCGCTGCAGAGTGTTTCATCGGACCGGCGCGCGTTCCGGCGCGGAACGTGCATCGCATCCGCGTGGAGCTTGCGCCGGAGGTCGCCGCGTCGCGCTACGAGCAAGAGATCCGGGAATTCTTCGGGCTGGAGCCGGGCGAATTTCCGCGCTTCGACGCGGTTCACCGCGATCTCGGAGCCGACGGGCACACCGCCGGTTTGTTTCCGGGAGATCCGCTCATCGGGAATCGTGACGGGCTGGCCTCGGCAGTCTACCTGGAGAGTCTCGGGGAGTGGCGCGTCACCCTGCTTCCTGGCGCCCTGCTGGCTGCGGGCCACACGGTCTACCTGGTCGCCGGCGCCGAGAAGGCGCCGGCCGTGCGTGCCGTTTTCTGCGATCCTTATGATCCGGCACGTCATCCCGCGCAGATGGATTCGCACCACGCCCGCAGCGTCTGCTGGTTCCTGGACGAGGCCGCCGCGCGCCTGCTCGATTGAAGCCTCCGCGACTTGCGCGGTTGTGCTATCGTGCAAGCCGGAGGCCGGGCATGACATCGCGACGGGTTTTCCTCGGGGCGGCCACGGCGCTCTCGGCTGGCCGCGTCATCGGCGCAGCGGACCGAATCCGCTTGGGCATCATTGGCACCGGCAGCCGTGGGCAGTACCTGATGAAAGTCGCCAACCAGGTGGGTGGCATCCAGTGGGTGGCGGTGTGCGATGCGTGGGATGTGCGGCGAGACCAGGCGGCCGAGATTGCGGGCGGCTCCGTCGCCTCCTACGGCGATTACCGCCGCCTGCTCGATCGCAACGACATTGACGGCGTCATCGTCGCCACCTTCGACCACCTGCACGCGCAGATGACGGCCGACGCCTGCCGGGCGGGCAAGGACGTCTTCGTCGAGAAGCCCATGACCTCGCTGCCCATGCAGGGCCACGAGGTGGTGCGCGCGGCGCGCCAGAACCGGCGCATCGTGCAGGTCGGCACCCAGCAGCGGTCCATGGCCCACTTCATCGAGGCCAAGGAACGCTTCTTCGATAGCGGCCTGATCGGGCGGGTCACCATGGTGCGCACGATCTGGAACGGCAACCGGGGCTACCTGACGCCGGTGCCGCCGGGCATGGAGCGCAAACCGGAGGGACTGGACTGGGAAGCGTGCCTCGGGTGGCTCCCCAAGATTCCCTGGGATCCCAAGCGCTACTTCAACCGTTTCGCTTACTGGGACTTCTCGACGGGCGGGCAGACCGGCGGCCTGTTCGTGCACATGGTGGACGTGGTGCATTGGTTCCTGAACATCCGGCGTCCGCTGGCGGCCGTGGCCCTGGGCGGGATCTACCGCTACGACGACGGACGCGATACGCCGGACAACATCAATGCGATTTTGGAATACCCGGAAAAGCTCACTGTCACCTTCGAAGCCACGCTGACGGATCTGATCCCGAAAGGGGCGGCCGACATCGTCTTCCTGGGCTCCGGGGGGCGCCTCAGCATCTTCCGGCGCGGCTACGAATTCCTGCCCGCCGAGCAGCACGCCAATCTGGGCGAGATCCGCGCTGCCGGCTCGCCGGAGGCCAGCCACGTGGCGAACTGGCTGGAGTGCATGCGCACGCGCAGGCGTCCCAACTGCGACGAGGTGGAGGGGCACTACTCCGCGGTGGCCTGCCATCTGGTCAACATCGCCTACCGCGAGAAACGCCGTGCCCTCTGGCAGCCGGAATGGGATTTGTAAGGCCGGGGAGCTGCGGGGACGACTCGCGCGGCGAAGGCGGCCCCGAGCAGCGTGCGGCTATACTGTGGGAAAGGGCTGCCATGAAACGCTACGGCAAGTTTGCCGCGCTCATCACTGTGTTGCTGGGCACGCTGGTCTGGCTGGCGGCCAGCGGCGTTAGTGAAGCGAAGACCTATTACAAGACGGTGGCCGAGCTGAACCAGATGGGGCAGGCGGCGCTGGGCAAGAGGCTGCGCGTGGCTGGGGACGTGGAAATGGGATCTATCCGGCGTACCGGGGCGGAGGTGCATTTCGTGCTCCGCCAGGACGGGTTGCGGCTGCCCGTGGTCTATCGAGGCAACGAGCCGCTGCCCGATACGTTCCGCGACGGCGCACAAGCTGTGGCGGATGGCCGGATGGGTTCCGACGGGGTCTTCCAAGCCTCCCGCGTCCAGGCCAAATGCGCATCCAAGTACGAAGCCAAGCCGGGTGCGCGCGCAAGCCAGACGGCCGCCCCGCTGAACCGCTCCGGCCTGTAGGGTCCGAGTTATGGAGAACCTGGGCGCACTGGCCGTACTGCTGGCTTTGTGTCTTTCCGCGTACGCCGTAGTCGCTTCCGCGGTGGGTGGAGCGCGTCGCAATCCTTACCTTGCGGCGAGCGGTCAACGCGCGGTGTTCGCGGTCTGGTTCCTGTTGTGCGTGGCTTCGGCGGTGTTGGTGACGGCGCTCATGAGCGGGGACTTCCGGCTGGCGTACGTGGCCGCGCACACCGACCGCGCGATGCCTGCGTTGTACAAGTTCGCGGCGTGGTGGGGAGGGCAGGAAGGGTCGTTGCTGTTCTGGAGCTGGGTGCTGTCCACCTACGCGGTCATCGTGCTGATCACGCAAAGGGGGCGCCGTCCCGATCTGATGCCCTACGTGACAGCGATCATCTCGGCCACACAGTGCTTCTTCCTGATCCTGAATGCGTTCGTGGCCAGTCCCTTCCGCGTGCTCGCCGTGGGGCGGTCCGTCACCGCGGTGCCTGACGGCAACGGTCTGAACCCCTTGTTGCAGTACTGGGCGATGGCGGCGCACCCACCCACACTCTATCTGGGCTACGTGGGCTTCACCGTGCCTTACGCCTTCGCCATGGCCTCTCTGATCCGGCGCGCACCCGACGAGAGCTGGATCACGACCACGCGGCGCTGGGCGCTGGTCACCTGGCTTTTCCAGAGCATCGGGATCCTTCTCGGCGCCGGGTGGGCGTACGCGGTGCTAGGATGGGGCGGCTACTGGGCCTGGGATCCGGTCGAGAATGCCTCGCTGCTGCCCTGGCTGACGGCGACCGCCTTCCTGCATTCGGTCATGATGCAGGAGAAGAAAGGCATGATGAAAGTCTGGAACGTGTCGCTGGTCTCGGCCACGTATCTGTTGAGCATCCTGGGCACGTTCCTGACCCGCTCCGGGGTGGTCAGCTCGGTGCACTCCTTCGCCCAGTCGCCCATCGGGGCGTGGTTCCTGGGTTTCTTGGTACTGGCGCTGGCGGGCACGGTTTGGCTGATTGTGAGCAGGCTCGGGTACTTGCGCAGCGAGGCTCGGCTGGAAAGCCTGGTTTCGCGCGAATCCAGTTTCCTCTTCAACAATCTGATCTTCGTCGCCGCCTGTTTCGCGGTGCTGTGGGGGACGCTGTTCCCGGTGCTTTCGGAGGCGGTCACGGGCGAAAAGATCAGCGTGGATGCGCCCTTTTTCAACCGCGTCAACGTGCCGCTGGGCTTGGTGCTTTTGTTCCTGACCGGCGTGGGTCCGCTGTTGGCTTGGCGACGGACTTCGCCCGAGGCTTTGAAGAGGAACTTTCTGCGTCCCGCTCTGGCCGGGCTCGCCTTGATGGTGGTTCTGGCCGTGGCCGGGGTACGGCATCCCTACGCGCTCATCGCGTTCGGCCTTGCGCTCTTCGTGGCCTGGACGATCGTGGCCGAGTTCTATCGCGGCGCGCGCGCCATTGGCGCACGCTCGGGCATGAACCCGCTGGCCGCCGTTGTCGAGCTGACCTTGCGCAACACGCGCCGCTATGGCGGCTACGTGGTGCACATGGGCGTGGTGCTGATGTTCGTAGGCTTCGCAGGGTCGGCTTTCAACCGCCACGAAACGCACGAGCTCGCGGTCGGCGGCACGGCGAGGATCGGCCGATACGAACTGCGGCTGGCCGATTTGCGCGAGGGCGAGAACCCCAACTACTCCTGGAACCACGCTGTCGTCGAAGTGTTCCTCGACGGCCGGCGGATCGGAACGCTGGAGCCGGAGCGGCGCTTTTACAAGGCCAGCCGCCAGGCGACTTCGGAAGTGGCGATCCGCCGGGGCTTGCGCGAGGACCTTTACCTGAACTTTGCAGGGATGAGCGACGACAACCGGCTTGCCGTCATTCAGGCCTACGTGTTCCCGCTGGTCACCTGGATCTGGATCGGTTTCGCTGTGTTGGTGGCGGGAGGCCTGATCTGTCTGGTGCCCTCGCGGAAGCCTGAGACGGCGCGGCGCAGGCGTGCGAGCGAAGAGCGCTACGCTGCGGTGGGACGGAGCTGAGGTGGCGGGGATGGACCCGATGTTGACGCTGGCGGCGGTGGTGCTGGCCTTGGGGGCGCTGCTTTATACCTTGAACGCCCCCGGAAGCGGCGAGTCCGTGAGGACGGAGCCCGACTGGCCGGCACGACAACTCGAACAGCGCAAAGCCGCCATCTACGAAAGCCTTCGCGAACTGGTCTTCGAATTCCGTACGGGCAAGCTCTCGGAAGAAGATTACCGGGCGACGCGCCAGGAGCTGCGGCGGGAGTTGGCGGCGGTCACCGCCGAGCTCGAGCGGCTCGCGACCGGGAAGCCCTCGGCCCCCGCGGGAGCCGCAACGGGGGCAGCGCAGGCAAAGGCTCCGGCCGGCGCGGTGTGTGCATCGTGCGGTGCGCGCTTTCCCCGGCCGATGAAATTCTGCGGCGAATGCGGCAAGCCGATGGGTGCGGTGGCCTCATGAGGCAAGCGGTCCTGATGCTGGCCCTTGTTTCGGTCGCCGGCGCCGCCGTGCGCGGGACGGTGGTGAACCGTACGACAGGGAAGCCCGCGGCGGGTCTCTCCGTCCGGCTCCTCAGCATGGGCAGCGCCGGCATGCAGGAATTGGAAAGCGCGGTGACGGACGCGCAGGGCCGCTTCGCTTTCAGCAGGACCGCGCAGGCCGTGCACTATCTGGTCGAGACGCAATTCGGAGGCGTGACTTACAACCGGATGGTTTCCCCCGGCGACACGGCCCGGGAAATCGAACTCGTCGTCTACGAAGTGGCGCGACGACCGGCGCCGCGCCCCACCCAGCGTATCGTCATCCTCGAACCGGCGTCCGACGAGCTGCGCGTCAGCGAGACGTGGCTTTTCCGGAACGATGGCAATCGCACCCTGTACGATCCGCAGTCGGCGGCCTTGCGTTTCTGGGTGCCGGAGGCGGCTGCGGGCAAGATCTCGGTCAGCGTGACGGCCCCTGGCGGCATGCCGCTGTCCAGGTCGCCGGAATCCGGGCCGGACGGCGTCTACCGCGTGAACTTTCCGATCAAGCCGGGGGAGACGCGGTTCGATGTGAGCTACAGTCTTGCCGGGCAGCGGAGTTTTTCGGGACGAATGCTGTTCGCGGACGTGCCAGTGCGGCTGGTTGTTCCGGGGGGAGTGACGCTGGAAGGCGAGGGCTTGGAAGTGCTGGGGCCGGACCCCTCCGGCCGCACCATGATCTACGAGCTCAAAGGCCGCCGGGAGTTTACAGTGGCGATTTCCGGCAGCGGCCTGCTCGAAGGGGCCGAGGAAGGGGCCGGTCCTTCGCTGGATCGAATCCTGCCCGCCGTCTACGATCGGCTCGCCTGGATTCTTGCGCCTGCGGCGGCCGCGCTGGCGCTCGGTTTTCTGCTCCTGTACCGCGCGCCTGCGACCGCCCGGCGCGGGGGCCGGACCTCGCGCTCATGAACGCGATCGAACTCGAGGATGTCTGGAAGTTCTACGGGGATTTTCCCGCCCTGCGCAAGCTCGACCTGGCTGTGCCCGAGGGTGCTTGCCTGGCGCTGCTGGGGCGCAACGGTGCTGGCAAGACGACGCTCTTGCGCGTGCTGGCGGGATTGATGCGCGCCGGACGCGGAAGCGTGCGCGTGCTCGGCGCCGATCCGCGGAATCCGGAGGTGCGCGCGCGTCTGGGGGTGCTGGGCCACGGCGTAGCGCTCTACGACGATCTTTCCGCTTTCGAGAATCTTGCGCTGTTCGCGCGCTTGTACGGCCTCGAGGACGCTTCGCGCCGGGCGCG
The DNA here is from genome assembly GCA_025062235.1 of Bryobacteraceae bacterium. Classification (GTDB taxonomy): domain Bacteria; phylum Acidobacteriota; class Terriglobia; order Bryobacterales; family Bryobacteraceae; genus DTHT01. Next base: position 3,821 of record JANXAE010000038.1, on the reverse strand, counting down.
CCAGTGGCTGGAGAAGGTCGGCTTGGGGGCTTCTGCGGGCAGTCTGGTGCGCGAGTTTTCGCGTGGAATGCGCCAGCGGCTGGCCATCGCGCGCGCCTTCCTGCACGATCCGGAACTGCTATTGCTGGACGAGCCTTTCACGGCGCTGGACGATCGGGCTGCGGACACCTTGCAGGAACTGCTGCGCGAGGCCTTGGCGCGCCGCCGCACCATCGTGCTGTCCACGCACCACTTGAAGGAGGCGCTGGAGCGGGCTACCCACGCGGCGCTTCTGGTCCACGGCCGGCTGGCCTTCTTCGGCGAGCGCAGCCGGCGAATGCTGGAGGATCCAGGCTGGCTGTACCGGGAGTTCGGCGAGGCGGCATGACGGCACCAGTGCAGACCGGCACCGGGACGCGCCTTCGGAGGGCGGCCGCCGGGCCGGCTTCCTTCCTGCGCGCCACGCTCGCCATCGCCGCCAAGGACCTGAGATCGGAGTTCCGCACCAAAGAAGCGCTCAACGCATCGCTGGCCTTCTCCGTCGTCATCCTGTTGTTGTTCAGTTTCGCTTTCGATCCGACTGTGGAACAGACGCGGGCCCTGGCAGGTGGGCTGCTGTGGCTGGTATTCGCCTTCGCGGGAGCGCTGATACTGAATCGCAGCTTCGCGCGCGAGCTCCCGAACGACTGCCTCGATGCGCTGGTGGCCTCTCCGGTTCCCGCGCCTGCGTTGTATCTGGGAAAGACGCTGGGCAACTGGGTGCTCCTGATGCTGGTCGAGCTGGCGAGCCTGGCGGTCTTCGGGATTTTCTACAATGCGGCCTGGACGCGGCGGCTGGGTGCGCTGGTGGGCGTGGTGGCGCTGGGCACGTGGGCCTTGAGCGTGGTGGGGACGCTGTTCAGCGCGCTGACCGTGAATCTGCGGCTGCGGGAGTTGATGCTGCCGCTGCTGGTGTATCCGGTGCTGATCCCGGTGTTGCTGGGCGCCATCCAGCTCAGCGGCCCGCTGGCCATGGGGGAGCCGCTGGCCGAGGAGGCGGGCGCGTGGCTGCGCCTTTTGGTGGGTTTCGACGTGATCTTCACGGCCCTGGCGCTGGCTCTTTCCGAGAGCGCGCTGGTGGGCTGAGGACTCGAGGAGGGCCATGCGGGTGAAGCTGATCGTAGGCTGTTGCATCGCGGCGGCAGTGCTGCTGGCGCGGAACCTGTACGTGATGCTGCTCGAGTTGCCGGACGAAGTCGCGCAAGGGCCGATCTTCCGCATCATCTTCTTCCACGTTCCGGCCGCCTGGACCGCCTTCGCCGGCTTTGTTGCGGCGGCGGTGGCCAGCGCGCTGTACCTGGTGCGCCGCGACCTCCGCTACGACGCTTTCGCGGTGGCGGTGACCGAGGTGGGGCTGGCTTTCGCCGCGGCCAACCTCGTCACGGGCATGATCTGGGCGCGCATCATCTGGGGCATCTGGTGGACCTGGGATGCGCGGCTGACTTCGATGCTGGTCTGCTGGCTCCTCTATGCCGGTTACCTGATGCTGCGGCACGCGGTCGAGGAGCCGGGACAGCGCGCACGGATCGCCGCCGTCTTCTCCTTGCTGGCCTGCGTGGACGTGCCCATCGTGTTCTTTTCCATCCGCTGGTGGCGTACCCAGCACCCGCAGCCGGTAGTCTGGGGTGGTGGCTCGATGGACCCCGCCTACTGGAGCATGCTTTTTCTGAATTGGATTCCTCTGCTGCTGCTCGGCCTGGCGATGGCCGCGATCCGCATCGGGCAGGAGCGGCGGCAGCGCGAGCTGGAGGCGCTGCGGCGCCTGGCGTACTCGCTGTGAGGAGGCAGAGATGGAGGAGCGCAATTTCTTGTACATGTTCTACGGATTCCTGGCTGCGTGGCTGATCCTGGCCGGCTACGTGGCGGCGCTGGCCGGCCGGGAGCGGCGGTTGAAGCGCGAACTGGAGAACCTGCGGCGCCTGCTGGAGGAGAGGGGGAAGGAGGCGTCATGAAGCGAAGGGAGGTGCTGGGGGCGGCGGTGGCCAGCGTGGCGGCGCGGCAACTGGCGGCCCAGGAGCGCGTCGAGCGCGCCACGCGGGGCATGCCTTCGCCGCGGATACGGGACGTGCAGGTGATCGCGACCGCGCCAGCAGGGCTGCGGCTGGTGGTGGTGAAGGTCGTGACCGATCAGGACGGTCTTTACGGATACGGCTGTGCGACGTTCACGCAGCGCGCCGAGCTGGTGGTGGCGGCGGTCGAGCGGTACTTGAAGCCGTTTCTGATCGGCAAGCCCGCGGATCGCATCGAGGACACCTGGCATGCCTGCTACAACTCCTCCTACTGGCGCAACGGTCCCGTGCTCAACAACGCGCTGAGCGGGGTGGACATGGCGCTCTGGGACATCAAGGGGCGGCAGGCGGGCATGCCGGTCTACCAGTTGCTGGGCGGCAAGTGCCGCGAGGCTGCCGACTGTTACGCGCATGCCTCGGGGGCGGAGATCCCGCAGGTGATCGAGAACGCCCGCAAGCTGATGGCGCAGGGCTTCCGCCACATCCGCGTGCAGGTGGGAATCCCGGGCATGGCCGCTTACGGCGCGGGGCGCGGGGAGGCGCGCGTGGAGGCGTTGCATGCGGGGCCGGTGTTCGAACCCGCCGTCTACATCCGCCGGACGCTGCGCCTGCTCGAGGAATGTCGCAAGGAGCTGGGCGAGGAGGTCGAGCTGTTGCACGACGTCCACGAGCGCATCTCGCCCACGCAGGCCTTGCAGTTCGTGCGGGACTGCGAGCGTTTCCGCCTGTTTTTCCTGGAAGACCCGCTCTCGCCCGAGGACATCGGCTGGTACCGCATCCTGCGTCAGCAAAGTTCGACGCCCATCGCCATGGGCGAGCTGTTCAACAATCCCCACGAGTGGACGCCGCTGATCGCCGAGCGGCTGATCGACTACATCCGCGTGCACGTCTCGGCGGCGGGTGGGCTGACGCCTTGCCGCAAAATGGCGGCGCACGCCGAGATCTACGGCGTCAAGACCGCGTGGCACGGGCCGGGCGACGTCTCGCCCATCGGCCACGCCTGCAACATCGCGCTCGATCTGGCCTGCTGGAATTTCGGCATCCAGGAGTACACGCCTTTCAACGAGCGGGTGCGCGAGGTCTTCGAGGGCTGTCCCGAGATCAGGAACGGCTACCTCTACGCGAACGAGGCTCCGGGCTGGGGGATCGAGGTCAACGAGAAGGCCGCAGCGAAGTATCCTTTCGGCAGCTTCGAATCGCCCGAACGGAAGCGCCTGAACGGGGGCTGGGGCGAGATTCGCCGCCGCGACGGCACGATCATCAAACAGTAGTCCGGCCGCGGCGCTCGTCGTCGCCGGCGGCTGCCGGGACGGTCGCGGGAGGGTGGGCCGAAGGGCCGGCGAGGCCTCAGCCCGCCACCGGGCCGCAGAAGAAGTCGAGAGCCTTCGAGAGGAACTGCTTGAGTTGCGGCCGGGGCACGACGGCGTCCAGCATGCCGTGTTTGAGGAGGAAGTCGCTGCGCTGGAAGCCCTCGGGGAGCTTCTGGCGGATGGTCTGCTCGATGACGCGGGGGCCGGCGAAGCCGATCAGGGCGCCGGGCTCGGCGATGTTCAGATCGCCGAGCATGGCGAAGCTGGCCGTGACGCCGCCCGTGGTGGGGTCGGTGAGCACGCTGATGTAGGGCACGCGTGCCTCGTCCAGCCTCATCAGCGCGGCCGAGATCTTGGCCATCTGCATGAGACTGACGGCGCCCTCCTGCATGCGGGCGCCGCCCGAGGCCGAGACGATGATGAGGGGGATGCGGCGGGCGATGGCACGCTCGATGGCGCGCGTGATCTTCTCACCCACCACTGC
>JANXAE010000037.1 GCA_025062235.1 Bryobacteraceae bacterium | reverse complement strand
CGGGTCGGTCATCGAGCTTGGGGGCCAGGATGCCAAGATCATCATCTTCCGCGAGGACCCGTCCAGCGGCCGCAAGAAGAAGATTCCTTCGATGAACGACAAGTGCGCTGGCGGCACGGGCGCGGTCATCGACAAGATTGCGGCCAAGCTGAATCTTTCCCCCGTTCAGCTGGCCGGTATGCGCTACCACGGCCTGCGGCTGCACCCGGTAGCCGGCAAGTGCGGTGTCTTCGCGGAGACCGACATCAATGGCCTTCAAAAGTGCGGCGTTCCTCCCGAGGAGTTGATGGCTTCCCTGTACGAAGCCATCGTGATGCAGAACCTCACCGTGCTGACGCGCGGCAACACGCTGCGCCCGGTGGTCTTGCTGTTGGGCGGCCCGAACCGCTATCTTCCCGGGCTCAGGGAATGCTGGCAACACCACATTCCGAAGATCTGGCGTGAGCGCAAGGTGGCTCTGCCCGAGGGCGTAGCGCCGGAAGATCTGATCCGCGTGCCCGACAATGCCGAATTTTTCGCCGCCATCGGCGCCATCGAATTCGGCCGCCAGCAGGAGGATGGCAGCGGGATCTATTTCGGTACGGAGCGCCTGCGCTGGTACGTCAATGGAGGCCGCGAGCAGGAAAAGGCGGTGGCCGCGGCGCCCGCGCTCATCGGCAGCCGGGCCGAACTGGAGCATTTCCGGCGGCGTTACAGCCCGCCACCCTTCCAGCCGGCTCAATTCCAGCCGGGCCAGGTGGTGGAAGCCTTTGTCGGTCTGGACGGTGGCTCGACCTCGACCAAGGGAGTGCTGATCTCGGCTGGCCCTGAGCGCTCCGTCCTCGCCAAAGCCTACCAACTCTCCAAGGGCAATCCGATCGAGGACGCCAAGGCCATCCTGCGGCAGCTCGAAGAGCAGGTGACCCGACAGGGTGCGCGGCTTCTGGTGCGCGGGGTGGGTGTCACCGGCTACGCCAAGGACATCCTCAAGGACGTGCTGGCCGCCGATGCCGCCATCGTCGAGACGGTGGCGCACACGCAGGCCGGCCTGCATTTCTTCCCCGACGTGGACGTCATCTGCGACGTCGGTGGCCAGGACATCAAGATCATCTTCCTCAAGAACGGACGCGTCAAGGACTTCCGCCTCAACACCCAGTGCTCGGCGGGCAACGGCTACTTCCTGCAATCCACCGCGCAGGCCTTCGGCTACCGCGTCGAAGAGTTCGCCGACGTGGCCTTCCAGGCCAAGGCGTACCCGGAGTTCGGCTACGGCTGTGCGGTGTTCATGCAGTCCGACATCGTGGATTTCCAGCGGCAGGGCTGGCGCGCCGAGGAGATCATGGCCGGTCTGTGTGCCGTGCTGCCCAAGAACATCTGGCTGTACGTCGCGCAGATTCCCAACCTGGCCCAGCTGGGCCAGAGGTTCCTGCTCCAGGGCGGCACGCAGTACAACCTGGCCGCGGTGAAGGCCCAGGTGGATTTCATCGAGTCCCGTTTCAAGGCCGAAGGCAAGCGACCGGAAGTCATCGTTCATCCGCACTGCGGCGAGGCAGGAGCGATCGGCGCCGCGCTGGAAGCGGCGCGTGTGGTCGAGAGCGGTCGCCGCACGAACTTCATCGGCATGGAGGCGGTGGCCGAGATCCGCTACAAGACCACCCGCAACGAGGACACCCGCTGCTACTTCTGCAAGAACAACTGCCTGCGTACCTTCATCGACGTAAAGACCCCGGTGATTTCCGATCCCACGCGCATCCCCGTCAAGACGAAGGTGCCCATCGAGCCCGGAGCGCAGCGCCTGATCATCGCCACCTGCGAGAAGGGCACGGTCGAGGATGTCGAACAGATGCGGGTGATCAAGGACGCGGTCGAGCGGGTCAAGGAGGAGAATCCGAACTTCGCCGAGATCGCTTCGCGCGCCGTCTTCCGCATTCCCGATCTGCCCGTGGTCGCCGATCCCCCTCCGCGCTGGCGGCTGACCGCAGCGCAGAAGGCTTTGCACGCCGCGCGCGAGCGTCGCGCCCGCCTGCGCATCGGCATTCCGCGCGTGCTCAACATGTACTCGCTGGCCCCGCTATTTACGGGCTACTTCGTGTCGCTCGGCATCCGGGCCGAAAACATCGTCTTCTCGGACTTCACCAGCGACACCCTCTACCGGGAGGGCGCCAAACGGGGGGCCATAGACCCCTGCTTCCCGTCCAAGCTCGGAATCCCGCACGTGCACAACCTGATCTACGTGCACCATGCCAAGCGGCCGCTCGACATCATCTTCTTCCCCATGGTGGACGACCTTCCCAGCCACCTGGTGGCCACGCAGGGCTGCCGGGCCTGTCCGACGGTGACGGCGACGCCGGAGGCCGTCAAGGCCGCCTTCACCAAGGAAGGCGATCTCTTCGCCGAACTGGGCATCCGATTCCTGGACACCTTCGTGAATCCGGCTCACCCGCGCATGCTCGAGCGCCAGCTCTACAACCAGTTCCGCGACCTGCTGGGTCTGTCGCCGGAGGAAAATGCCCGCGCCGTGCAACAGGGCTACCAGGCCCTCGAGCGCGTCTGGCGCGACCTGCGCCGGGCCGCCCGCGAAACTCTGGACCGCCTGGAGCGGGAGGACCGCATCGGCATCGTACTGCTCGGGCGACCCTATCACAACGATCCCGGGGTCAACCACGGCTTGCCCGAGGAGTTGCAGAAGCTGGGCTATCCGATCTTTACCCAGGACACCCTGCCGATGGACGAGGACATCCTCGAGCGGCTTTTCGGCGAGGAGGTTCGCCGCGGCGAGATCCCGCATCCGATGGCGATCACCGACGTCTGGAAGAACTCCTACAGCGAGAACACCTCGCGCAAGCTCTGGGCCGCCAAATACACGGCGCGACACCCCAACCTGGCAGCGCTCGAGCTTTCGAGCTTCAAGTGCGGCCACGACGCACCCATCTATTCGGTGGTGGAGGAAATCATCGAATCGAGCGGTACGCCATATTTCTGCTTCAAGGACATTGACGAGAACAAGCCCGCCGGTTCGATCAAGATTCGCATCGAAACGATCGCATACTTCCTGACGCGCTACCGCGAGGATCTGGTGAACCGCAAGCGCCGCCCCACGGCCGCCGTCCCCGCGATCCGTTTGGCCGAGAAGGTGGCCATGTTGGAGTCCGATCCGCGGGTGCGCGCTGCGATGAAACACGGCTCGCTGCCGAAGATTGACGTGCCGCTGACCAGCCTGACGGCCGGCGAACCGGCCGCGCGGATGGCGGCCGATTGAGGTCAGCGATGCGCACAGGTTTGCTCGAATTCGCCTACTCAGAGGAGGACGGATGCATCACCCTGCGAAGTACTTCGAAAAGGGCCTCACCCTGGCTGCTCACGTCGCTTGGGCGATCTTCGACCGGCTGAACCGGATCCGGCCCAATCCCAGCTTCACCCCCAAGTGGTCCGACCGGCCGCTGCTGAAGTCCTGGCAGAAAGTCAAGCCGCCCCTCGGGTGGCCGCGGGAGACGGACTCGCTCTGCCCGAAGTGCGTGCCCGAGATCCGGCGCGAGATCCTCGAGGGCAAGCGCCCGCTTTCCGATCTGATCGAAGGACGTCCCGGTCACATCAAGGCGTGGATCGTCGAGCGCGACGGCAAGATCCTCATGGAGAAGGACTGCCCGATCCACGGCCACTTCGAGGACGTCATTTCGATTGACGTCGAGTTCTTCCGCCATCTGGAGGAAACCTTCCCTGGCAGCGACATCGTGGCGCACCAGGACGCGCACCTGCACCGGCACGGCATGAGCACCATCCGCTACGGTCGCGGCGCCGTGCTGACCATTGACCTGACCAATCGCTGCAACATGATGTGCGATCCGTGCTTCATGGACGCCAATCAGGTCGGCTTCGTGCACGAACTCTCCTGGGACGAGATCAAGAAGCTGCTCGATGACGCCATCTCCATCAAGCCGCGGCGCCAGCTTTCGGTGCAGTTCTCCGGGGGAGAACCGACGCTGTCCCCCCACTTCATCGAGGCCATTCGCTACGCGCGCAAGGTAGGCTACAACAGCGTGCAGGCGGCTACCAACGGCATCGCCTTCGCCCGCAGCTACGAGTTCTGCCAGGCGGCGGCTGAGGCCGGCTTGCGCTACGTCTACCTGCAGTTCGACGGCATCGGCAACGGCGCCAACGCCCACCGCCGCGTGGGGAACCTGTGGGAAGTCAAGCTGCAGGCCATCGAGAACCTGCACAAGGCCGGCGTCGAGATCGTGCTGGTCTCGACCATCGTCAACGGCGTCAACAACGAGCAGGTCGGCCGGATCATCCAGTTCGCACTGGACAACCCGGACAAGATCGCCTTCTGCGCCTTCCAGCCGGTCTCCTTCACCGGCCGCGACGAGGAGATCAGCGACGAGCGCCGGCGCGCCCAGCGCTACACGCTCTCCCATCTGGCCCATGACGTCAAGAAGCAGGTTGGCCTGGGCGAGCCCGTGCGCGACTGGTTCCCGCTGTCGTTCTTCAGTACCTTCTGCGACTGGGCCGACCTGGTGCACGGGCCGAGCGCCGACTGGGGCAACATCAACTGCGGATGCCATCCCAATTGCGGCGTGGGCATGGCCGTCATGGTGGACAAGAAGACGCGCGAGGCCGTGCCGGTGACGGCGTTCATTCGCGCCGAGCATCTGGCGCGCGATGTCATGCGCATCAACGACGCAGCTCGCGGCCGCTTTCTCTCCATGCTGGGCATGGGTCTGGCGCTGTTGAGGAACTACGAACCTTTCCGCGCCCCCACCCACTTCCGCTTCTGGCACCTGCTGATGAAAGCCGATAAGACCTTCGGCGCCAGCGGGCGCAACTACGGAAAGGTGGGAGCGGATCGCACCCGCGAAGACATCGAGCGCCGGCGGCAGGATCGCTGGAACTTCCTCATCATCGCGGGGATGTGGTTCCAGGACCTGTTCAACTACGACTTCCGCCGCACCGAGCGCTGCATCATCCCCTACGCCACCCAGGAAGGGGAGATCTCCTTCTGCGCTTACAACACCGGCATCGGCTGGCGCAAGATCGTCGAGCGCATGCACATGACCGCCACGCTCGCCAAGTGGTACCAGGAACACGGCCGCCACGAGATCTTCACCGGAGGCCGCAGCGTTCCGCTCGAAAAGCTGGAGCACAGCCTGCGCGTGCGTCCCGAGCTGGTGACGATCGAGCCGCAGCGCGACCTCGATCGGATGGGCGTGCCCAAGACCGCCCGCGAGGAGAAACTCAGGGCGCGACAGCTGGTGCAGATCCAGACCGCGGCTCGCAAGCCGGAAGTGGACGAGGAGGTTGCCGCGGGAGCACGTTCCTCTTGATGGTTCCCCGTCTGGCCCCTTTCGCGCGACGCTCCAACGATGCCAGGGCAGCTTTCATCGGACTCTCCTTCCCCGCTCCGGCGGCGCTGGATCGGGTGGTTGCGGCTCGCCCGGGAGCTGCGCATGATCGCGCGCGGACTTCTGGACACGCGCCACCCGATCCTCGCCCACCTGATCGTCACGCGACGCTGCAACTTGAGCTGCGCCTATTGCAACGAGTACGACCGCGTCTCGGGCCCGGTGCCGCTGGCGGTCCTGATCGAGCGCGTGGATCGGTTGGCCGCGCTGGGCACTCAAATCATCACCCTGAGCGGCGGCGAGCCGTTGCTCCATCCGGAACTGGAACAGGTGGTAGCCCGGGTGCGTCGTCACGGCCTGCTGGCCGGCCTGATTACCAACGCCTACCTGCTCACCGAATCCCGCATCCGCGCGCTCAACCGAGCGGGCTTGGACCACATGCAGGTCAGCATTGACAATCTCCAGCCCGATGCCGTTTCCAAGAAGAGCCTGCGCGTGCTCGAGCCCAAGCTCCGAATGCTGGCCCGCTACGCCGAGTTCCACGTCAACGTCAATGCGGTGCTGGGCTCGGGCGTACCCCGTCCCGAGGACGCGCTCGAGGTAGCCCGCCGCGCCGTCGAGCTCGGCTTCAGCTTTACGGTGGGGATCCTCCACGGCCCGGACGGGCGGCTGGTGCCGCTCGGTCCCCGCGAGCGCGAGGTCTACGAGCGCCTCAGCGACATGGGCCGCGTCAGCTACTCGCGCTTCCACCACTTCCGCCGCAACCTGGTCGAGGGCCGCGAGAACCAGTGGCGCTGCCGCGCCGGCGCCCGGTATCTCTATATCTGCGAGGATGGCCTGGTGCATTACTGCTCGCAACGCCGAGGCCGCCCCGGCAAGCCCCTCACCGAGTATTCGGTCGAGGATTTGCGTCGCGAGTTCTACCTGGAGAAACCCTGCGCTCCCCGTTGCACGCTGGCCTGCGTGCACCAAGTCTCGCTGATTGACGCCTGGCGCGCGCCGCAGCGTGGCGAAGAGGGCTTCGGACGGCCCGACCTGGTCACTCTGCCCTCGCTCGGGCCGGGAGGACAGGCTTGACTTGTCCGCCGCTTGGTGCCACGTTAGTCATGAGAAAGCGGCAGGAGCGTGCTTATGGCCTGGAAAGCGTGGACGGGCGTTCTGCTGGCTGCGATGGCCCTGTGCGCGCAACCCAAGAAACGAGTCGCGGTGCTCGATTTCGACTACGCCACGGTGCGCAGCAGCGTCGCGGCCATTTGGGGTACCGATCGCGACGTCGGCAAGGGCATCGCCGACCTGCTCGTCGAAAAGCTGGTGCAGGGGGGCGTCTATACGGTCGTGGAGCGCAAGGCCATTGACAAGATCCTGGCCGAGCAGAATTTCTCCAACAGCGACCGCGCCGATGCCGCCACCGCGGCCAAGATCGGGCGTATTCTCGGGGTGGACGCCATCATCATCGGGAGCATCACCCAGTTCGGTCGCGACGACAAGGCCACCACCATCGGCGGCGAGGGCTTCGGCGGGATCACGCGGCGATATGGCTTGGGCGGCATCCAACGCCGCGAGGCCAAGGCGGTGGTCGAGGTCAGCGCGCGCATGATCTCGACCGACACGGCCGAGATCCTCGCTGTCGGCCACGGAGCGGGAGAGTCGGCGAGATCGGGAACCTCGCTGCTGGGCGCGGGGGGCAGCTCGGGGGCGGGCGGCGCTGGCGCCTACGACATGACCAGCAAGAACTTCGCCGCCACGCTGATCGGCGAGGCCGTGCACAAGGCGGTCCATCAGCTCAGCCAGGCGCTCGAAGCCAGCGCCGCCAGGCTGCCGGCTCGCGCAGTGCAAATCAACGGGCTCATCGCCGACGTCAGCGGCAACACGGTGATCCTGAACGTGGGCAGCCGAGCGGGCGTGAAGGTGGGCGACCGCTTGCAGGTGCGCCGCAAGATCCGCGAGGTGCGCGACCCGGCCACCGGCAAGGTGATCCGCGCCATCGAAGACAAGATCGGCGAGGTCGTCATCACCGAGGTGGACGAAGTCTCCGCCGTCGGTACGTTCGCCGGAGCCTCCCCGGCCAAGGTCGGCGACGCGGTGCGCAGTCCGTAGGCCCCAACCCCTTCAGAAACGTTTCAGGCTGCGCAGCAGCGGCGCCGTGTTGCCCCCGCCAGGCAGTTCCACGTAGTGCAACACCTGCCAGTTGCGGTCCACTGCGCCGATGTACCGCGCCTCGCTGCGATTGGGACCCATCAGGATGACCGAGTAGCCGCGCTGAGGATAGCTCAGACGCTGGTACTGGATCTCGCCCTCGGGCGAGCGCCAGCGCTCCTCGGCGGGCGGACCGAGCTTCTTGACCACGGCGTGGTAGTCATCCAGTCGTGTCAGCTCGAGGTAGGCTTGGTCCCGGGCCGTGAAGACGACGCGGGAGCGGAACGGTCCAATGCGGAAAACGGCCACGATGACCACGAACGCTACCAGGGCCGTGCCGAGCACGAGGGCGATCATGCGGCTGATGCGGGATTCGGTCGAAGGGGTGCGCGGCGGCGCCGCGGGCGGTGTGGGCTGCGGTTCCGGCTCCGACGGGTAGCGCAGGCGCGCAGCCGGGGCGGGCATCGAGACCACGCGGCGCTCGTGCGGCCACACCGCGCCCGCCTTGTACTCGAGCTCGCGCGTCAGGCCCACGATCATGACGGGATCTTCCACGCGCGCAATCTCGCCGAAGTAGCGCCGCGGGATCCAGACCTCCAAGTTCTGACGCGTGTTGGCCACCAGGATCTCCGACCACGTGGCGCGCCGCAGTCGCCACTCGTTGTGTTCGACCCCGACGATGGCCGGGTAGAAGGCGAACGGGCGGCTCGCCAAGTGCTCCAGCCACTCAGGCGACGACGGATCGCTCATGCGCGCCTATCATCTTACCGCGGGGACTCAGGTCAGACCCAGCCGCTCGAAGATCGCCTCCACGTCGGCCGGGCCAACGTGGATTTCCTCGCGCATGGCCCCGGGCGATGGCCTTTCGTCGAAGGCTTGGAACAGGCTCATCTTGGCCACCGCATAACGCTCCACGCCCGTCACTTCGCGCCCGTGCTTGCTCGCGAACAGCTCCAGGCTGCGTTCGCTTATGAAGACCGATACCGGGAAGAACTGCTTGCGGTCGGCCGAGACGGAAAACACGTATTGGGCTCCTTGCTGCGTGCCACGGCGGGCCGGCCTGTGCCCTTCGTAAAAGTATTCATAGACATAGCCCGAAGCCGCCGAATAGCATTTGAGGCGGCGCACGGGCGGCGCTCCCCTGAGCGGCACTTCCCCCCTCCACCTACGCAACCAACCGAACATTCCCCCTCCTTAGAGTATGGCGCGTTCGTTCTCGTCCCAAGCGGGCTCCCGCCGCTCGAGGACGGCCCGGATGAGCGGCTCTTTTTCGCGGATCAGACGGAAGCGCGAGTTTTCGTCCAGATCCCAGGCCACGCGCACGGGCGCGCCGGTGCGGTCAACCGCGCCGAGCAGCTTGTAGATGTAGAGCGCCTTCAGATCGTAGAACGAGACCGGCCGGCCTGCGCCCTCGCTGGCCGACTTCGGCGTGTGCTCCTGCTCGGGATGCTCGAGCAGGTAGAGCAGCAGCTCGCGGTAGGCAGGATGCGTGCGGCAGAAGTTCTCGAGCCTCAGCCACTCCTCGCGCGTGAACGACATGCTTCGATTCTCCCAAAAGCAGCGGGGCGAGGGTCTTCATCGCAAGCGGATCTTCGCCACATAGATGCTGCTCTTTCCTTCGTGCGAGGAATAGTAACTGACCCACAGCAGCCCTTCGTGGAAAACCAGGCCGGCGTAGCTGGTATCGCCACCGGAGGGCAGCACGAGGAACTCCTCCAGCCTGCCCGCTTCGGCATCCAACCAGCACAGGCTGGTGCGCTCGCGTCCGTCATAGAGCCGCACGGCCGCCAACCAGCGGCCGTCCGGAAGACGGATCAGGTTGGGCCCGCCCACGCGCACGCCGAGGTCCTTCCAGCTCCAATCGGTGTAGGGAGGACGCGATGCGCCCAGCAGCGCGGTGCGCGTGCCGCCGTCCCGCCGCAAAAGGCACAGCGCGGCTCCGTCGGGCAGGAACCGTATGGCGCTTTCGTTGGCGTAGCCCTCCGCATAGAGTTCGGGAACGAGCGCCTCGAAGCGTCGACCGTCGCGGCTGGCATAGAGGCGGGTGATTTCGCGGTTGTAGCCGATCGCGTAGGCGACGTCGCGATGCCACGTCACGCGCCACAGCCAGAGGTTGGGATCGCCGATCCGCTCGGGCCCCCTCCACTGGCGGCCGTCCGGGCTGAACCACACCACCGATTCGCCCGGGCTTCCCGGTGCTTCCCGTTGCACGGCGTAGCTGGTCAGCATCAGCTCCCCGGCGGGCGTCTCCGCCAGCTTGGGATCGCGCAGATCGCGTCCGGGAATTTCCAGCCGCGCAGTTGCCTCCCAACGCAGCCCATCAGGCGACGCCAACACGCGCAATGCGCCATCAGGAGAAACATGACGGCTAGCTTCGCGGAAGGCGAGCCACCAGCGTCCGCGGTAACGGATCAGATCGGTGAAGGCGTTGTGCGGCGCCCGGTCCCAGATTTTGCGGACCTCGATCAGCTCGGCAGGCAGGCGCGACTGGGGACCGATCCAGCGATCCAGAAACTGGTACGCCTGGCGGCGCGCCTCGGCTGGGAAGGAGTGGCCCCCGTCCGGGTGAAAGCCGACCAAGCGATCCGCGGCGCCGAAAACCTTCTGGTAGACGAGCCGCGCGAAGTCGAGGGACTCCCGCACGCCGGCAATGTCGAAGTTGTCGTCGCGCAGCGGTGCGTGGACGAAGACGGGCCGCGGGGCGAGCGAAGCCAGCAGCTCGGGAAAGTCGAAGGGGATGCGTGCGGGATCCATCGCGTAGCGTTCGCCGATGCGCGGCATGTAGCCGGGACGGCTCCACCCAGCCAGATCGCCGCCCCGATATCGTCCGAAGGCGGTAAAACCGCAGCTGGTGGCGACGGCGCGCACCCGCGTGTCGAAGGCGGCTAGGAACAGCGCATTGTGGCCGCCCAGGGAGTGGCCGATAACGCCGATGCGCGCAGCGTCCACCTCGGGCAGGGAAGCCAGCAGATCCACCGCCCGCATGTGGTTGCGGATGCCTTTCATGACCGCGCTGGCGTAACCGGCGGCGTAGGGGTCGAACTTGTACTCGCCGTGGTTGGGGTAATCGGGGGCCAGCGTGACGTAGCCGCGCTCGGCCAGTTCGCGCGCGTAGTGCAGATCGGGGTGGCCGCCCAGTCCGGCCGGTTCGTCCTTGCCGATGGGCGTCGTCTGATGCAGGCAGAGCACGGCCGGCATCCGTCCCCGGCGGGCCCGCGGAAGGAGCAGCCACGCCGGTGTCCAGTCGCCGGCTTCGCTCAGGAACGCGATCTTGCGACGGACGAATGCGCTCTCGCGCTTTTCCTCGAGCAGCCGCACCTGCACGGGCAGTCGCGGTAAGGGTTCGAGCGCACCCATCACGTGCTCCATTCCGCTCAGCGTCTCCCGGCGCCGCTGCTCGAAGCCGGCGCGAGTCAGCCAGCCGCTCCAGCGATCCTCTTGCCCGTAGAGCCACGCGACCGGGACGCTTTTGAGTTTGAGCGACCAAGTGTGACCACGCTGGCCCGCGGGCGGGCCGGCGTAGTAGGTGAAAAGCGCCCGGTCATCGAAGAACTCGATGCTCGTGTAGGCGTAGGTATGGGCGGGATCCTCGTCGAGATTGCGGGTGAACTTCCACGTGCGGCCTTCGTCGTACGAGACGGCGAGCGAAAGGGGGAAGCGGTGCTTCTCCGAGCGGTTCCACACCAGCAGCAGATCGCCCGTGGTCGGGATCCGTTTGATGGATTGGGGAGCGAGCGGCGAGATCACGGCGGTGGGCTCCGGCTGCGTCCAGGTCTCCCCGCGGTCCGAGGAGAAGGACTGATACATGCACCCGCGATCGGTGCGAACCCATAAGAGGAGCCGTCCGTCGCGCAGTTCGACGACGCCGGGCTCCTGCGCGCCGGCCCGGCTCGCCGGGATGTCGAGGATGGTCCGGCTGGCTCGCCAGGTGAGACCCTCGTCGTCGGAGTAGTACACGCGGCTGCGGATATGCGGATCCACGCGGTAATCGCTGGTGAAAAAGACTGGCATCAGCACGCGGCCGCAAGAGAGTTGAATGGCGCGGTCGTGATTGAAACCGGCGTAGGAGGGATAGGGTTCGATGGGCAGCGGTTGCGGCGCGCTGAAGCTGCGGGCTTCGTCCACCGAGATGCGCAGCATGGGCAGGGAATCGGCAGAGGAATTCTTGCGCAGGAAGAAAAACAGGATCTTGCCGGAGCGTAGACGGAGCAGGTCGGGCTCCATGACGTTCATGCGCCCGATGTTTTCCTGTAACACGAAGGCGGGTCCCCAACTGCGCCCGCCGTCTTCGGAGATGCGCGCCGCGATGTCGGCTGGATCCCAGTCGTCGCCCTTCGCGGTGTAGAAGCGCGTCCAGGCCAGCAACAGCCTTCCGTCGCTCAACCGGAGCACGTCCGCCTCGGAGTTGCGAGGGTTGTCGGGTACCGAGGGTGCAACGAAGTACTCAAAGACGTTGTGCCGCGCGGCGGCCGCTGGCGTGGCTGCGCCCAGCGTTGCTACAAGCAGAAGGACTCGGGTGCGGCTCATGGTTTCAGGCACTCCGCGATGGCGCTGGCGGGGATGGCCCCTACGCGGATCAAACGCCAGCCTTCCCCGGTGACGTCGATCGTGGTGGCGCCTGCTCCGGAGCAAGCGCCGCCGTCCAAAACCAGATCCACCCGCCCGTCCATGGTGGCGAAGACCTCAACGCCGGTGCGGCAGGTAGGCCGCCCGGAGATGTTGGCGCTGGTGGCGATCAACGGCTGACCCAAGGCCTCGAGCAAGGCGTTGGCGATCTTGGCGCGCGACTGCCGCAGAGCCAAGCGGCCCGTGTTGCCCGTCACTTTGAGCGGGACGCGGGCCGAGGCGGGCACGATGATGGTCAGCGGTCCCGGCCAGAAACGGCGCGCCAGCGGGTAGAACAGAGGGGGGAGCTCGCGCGCCAGTTCTTCGGCCATCAGCAGGTCGGTCACGAGCAGGGGGAGCGAGCGTTCCGGGGCACGTCCCTTGGCCAGGAAGACCTGGGTGACCGCGCGCAGGTTGAACGGGTCGGCGACCAGCGAGTAGAGCGCGTCCGTGGGAATCGCCACCACGCGTCCACTGCGGATGGCGGCGGCCGCCCGCGCCACCGCCTCGGGCGCGGGCTCCTCCGGGTTGATCTCGATCAGATCCGTGGACATCTCATCTCGGCCCGATCGCTTGCGCGACTTCCACCGCCAGATCGTAACGGCCGAAGGGCGCGCTGATCTGAACCCCTTGTACCATGTGCCGGATCTCCCGGATCATCTCCTGCGCGATGGCCACGCCCTCGCGCCTGGCTGCCTCGCCGCTTTCGGCTCGCCGCATGCGTTGCAGATAGGGCTCGGGGACCGGCACGCGCAGCTCGTTCACCATGAACTCGGCGTTGCGGTAGCTGGCCAGCGGCCATACGCCTGCGATTACCGGGATGCGGTAGCTCTCGATGCGCTTGAGCAGCCGCTCGAGCAGCATCAGGTCGAAGACCGGCTGCGTGACCGCGTATTCGGCGCCGGCTTCGACTTTCCAGGCGAACCGCCGCATCTCCTCCTCGAAGTTCAGGGCGCCCGGATTCACGCCCACGCCGATCAGAAAGGCAGTCTGCGAACCGATGGGGTTGCCGCCGATGTCCAACCCGCGGTTGAGATTGCTGACGATGTTCACCAGTCCGATGGCGTCCACGTCGAAGACCGCAGTGGCCGAGGGATAGCTGCCCATCCGCGGGGGATCTCCCGTGATGCAGATCAGGTTGCGGATGCCCACTGCCTGCGCGCCCAGCAGTTCGGACTGGATGCCGAGGATGTTGCGGTCGCGGCAGCAGAAGTGCAACACCGCCTCGATGCCGGCGTGCTGCTGAATCAGCTGGCAGGTCACCTGGGCGCTCATGCGCGCGCTGGCGCGCGGCCCGTCGGGCACGTTGATGCAGTCGATGCCGTGCGCGGCGCACAGGCGGGCGCCTTCGATCTCGCGCGATGCGTCGGCGCCCCGAGGCGGCAGGATCTCGACAAAGGCCACGAAGCGGCCCTCGGCCAGTTTCGCGCCGAGGCGCGACTTCTTCGCCATGGGCGCGGGCTCGAATGCCCGCTGCCGCGCCGCCGGTTCTTCCACGGTGACCCGGAAGCGCCGGTGCACCGGCTGGAGCGAGCGCGTTTCGGCGCGGATAGCGCGGATGTGCTCGGGCGTAGTGCCACAGCAACCGCCCACGATGCGCACTCCCGCCTGGATGAATCGCCGCGCATACTGGGCCATGTACTCGGGCGAGCCCAGGTAGATCTTGCGCCCTTCGACCGTGGCCGGATGGCCCGCATTGGGCATTGCGCTCATCGGCTTGGCCGAGAGCGCCATCATTCGCTCGATCGTCTCGAGCATGACCTTCGGGCCTACCGAGCAGTTCAGCCCGATCACGTCGGCCGGCCATTCGTCCAAGCGGCGCACGAACGTTTCCGGATCGGTTCCGTCGGGCATGCGCCCGAAATCGTCCACCGTGACCTCGGCCACCACGACGAGCTCGTCCCCGCCCGCTTCCCGCGCGGCGAAGATCGCCTCTCGCAACTCGTCCAGGCGGCCGAACGTTTCCAGGATGACAAGGTCCACGCCAGCCGCGACCAGCGCCACGATTTGACGGCGGAAAGCTTCCCGCGCCTCTTGGAAAGACATCGGGCCCAGGGGCTCGATGCGCACGCCCAGCGGGCCGACCGATCCTGCCACGAAGGCCTTGTCCTGCGCCGCCTCGCGCGCCAGCCGTACGCCGGCCTGGTTGATCGCCTCCAGTTTGTCCGCCAACCCATAAGAGGCCAGACGGACGGGATTGGCGCCGAAGGTGTTCGTTTCCAGGATCTCGGCCCCTGCGGCCACGTACTCTCGGTGGATGCCCAGCACGAGGTCCGGCGCCGAGAGGTTCAGCTCGTCGTAACAGCGGTTGATGAATACTCCGCGAGCGTACAGCATCGTGCCCATCGCGCCGTCGGCGATGAGCACGCGCTGGCCAAGCTGGCGACGGAACTCATGGGAACGCGACAATCCGGCGCTCCTCCGGGAATTTGCCCGGCCCAGCCCTTTTCCGCCCCGGCCCGCGCCGAGCCCGCGCACAACACGCCACCGCGATGAGGCTCGGGAGCCCACAGCGCCGTGCCCAGGACTTCATGCCGCCGCGCCGGGTCCGCTCCAGTGGCGGCGATCGTGCTCGATTGTACCGCACCGCCCGAGCGGAAACAATCGAGCCGCCTGACGTTGCCGCTCTTCCGGCCGGCGTTCGCCCGCCCCACACCCCGCGTGCGGAAAGCGAACGGTCCTAGGGGCGCCGGGCGACTGGCAGGCTGGGAACTTCAATCACTTCCGCGAGGAACGCGAATTGCACCACACCGGGGCGTGACGGCGTTGGCTTGGTTGGCGTCGGCGAGTTGGGCGATTCTGAGCGGTCTGGTGCTGGATCCGAGCGGCGCCCCTGTCCCGGGGGCCAAGGTGACGCTTGAACCCGGTTCGCGCCACACGGTAACGGACCTGGGGGGAGGATTTCGCTTCCAAGCGCTGCCGGCCGGATCCTATCAGCTCGAGATCCACCACCAGCATTTCCGGCCGGAGCGCTTGCGGCTGCAGTTGCGGCAGGGCGACTCGCGTTCGCTGCGCATCAGGCTTCGGCTCGGCGAGCTCCGGCAACAGTTGCAGGTCCAGGCGCAGGCCGATCCGGTGAGCACGGCTCCGGCCGAGAATCCGGATGCGGAGCGGATCGGCGTTCGCCTGTTGCGCAGTCTGCCGGTCCTCGATCTGGACGTTCTCGGCGCTGCCTCCCCGCTGCTCGATCCCGCGCAGGCTGGCTCGGGCGGCTACCGGCTCGTCGTGGACGGCATGGAGACGGATCGGCTTGGCGTCACCGCTTCGGCCATCCGCGAGGTTCGCGTCAACCAGAACCCCTATTCGGCGGAATTCTCGGCACCGGGCCGCGGGCGACTGGAAGTGACCACGGCCCGGCCCGAATCGCGTTACCGCGGAGAGTTGAACCTGCTCGCTCGCGATCATCGTCTGGATGCGCGCAACGCCTTCGCCGCCGAGCGCCCCCGCCAGCAACGCCGCACTCTGGAAGGCCACTTGACCGGTCCGGTGGGCCGCTCGCGGCGCTGGTCTTTCCTGGCGAGCGGCTCGCGCGAGGCTGACGATCAGGAGTCCGTCGTCTACGCGCTTCTGCCCTCGGGGCTGCTTCGCCAGCAGGTGCCGCGGCCGGAACGGGACACGGAGTTCGACTTCCGCCTTGCCTTCCAGCCGGATGCACGCCGCTGGTACTCGCTGCGGTACGAATTCGAAAACGATCACGTCCGGGGTGACGACGTGGGCGGGTTCGATTTGCCCGAGGTCGGCACCGAAAGCAGGGACCGCGAGCACGCCCTGCACCTGAGTCTCCAACAGACGCACGGGCCACGCTGGTTGCATCAGTGGCAGGGTCGCCTGCGGCGCGAGCTCGAGCAGTTGCGCAGCCTGAAGCCCGGGGCGGTCCGGATCGTGGTCGAGGACGCTTTCACGGGCGGGGGCGCGCAGCGTGAGCAGCGGCTCGCGCGCTGGCGCGGCGAACTTCTGGATCTGTGGTCACGAGCTTCCCGTCAGCATTGGTTGAAACTGGGCTATAGCCTCGCCGAAGCCGATCGTGTGCACTTTAGCGAAGCCGGCAACCGCGAAGGCACTTACCGGTTTTCCTCCCTCGAGGAGTACCTCGCCGGACGACCCTACGCTTTCAGCCGCCAGGTCGGCGAGGGGAAAGTGCGCTTTGGCAGCTACCGCATGGCCGCGTTCCTTCAAGACGACGTGCGCTTGCGGCCGAATCTCTCGGCCGGTTTCGGATTGCGTTACGAGCTGCTGCGGTGGCCGCGCGACCGCAACAATCTGGCGCCCCGTTTATCTTTTGCCTGGGCTCCGGGCAGGCGTCCGAAGACGGTCTTGCGGGCTGGTGCGGGGATTTTCTTCGATCGCCTGGAGGGCGGTGTGGTGCGCGATGCGCTGCTATTCGACGGCGTGCGGCTGCGCAACCTGCTGCTGCTCGATCCCGGCTTTCCGGATCCCTGGGCGGGAGGCGCCCGTCCCGTCGGCGAGACGCCCAGCGTGGTGCGGCTCGCGGACGGTTTGCGAGCCCCTTATCTGATCCACGCCAGCGCCGGTTGGAGCCGCCAGATCCGGGCCGGCACCTCCCTTTCGCTCGTCTTCACCGCGTTGCGAGGCGTCAAACAGTTCCGTGCCCTGGACGGCAACGCGCCGCTGCCCCCCGATTTCCGTCGGCCCGATCCCGCCCTCGCCACGGTGCGGGTGATCGAATCCGCCGGAAGAATGAGCGGTCGGAGTCTCGAGGCTGGATTGCGCGGCCCAATCGCGCGCTTCTTCGAGGGCGCGGTGTCGTACGCCTGGAGCAGGACCTGGAACGATAGTTCCGGGGCGGGAGTGCTGCCCGCCAACAGCCTCGATCTTGCCGGCGAGTGGGCGCGGGCGGATTTCGATCGCCGCCACCGCTTCAGCGCCACGGGCAGGATTCCCGTGTGTCCTTGGTTCGAGTTGGGCCTGATCCTGAGGCTCGAATCGGGCGCCCCTTACAGCGTCAGCACCGGTCGGGATGACAATCGCGACGGGCTGGCGCGGGACCGGCCGCCGGGCGTGCCGCGCAACAGCATGCAGGGGCCGGGGCTCGCCGTGCTCGATCTCAGATGGCGGCGCGAGTTCAAACTGCGCGAGGATGTGGCGATGGCGCTCACCGTGGACGCGTTCAATGCCCTGAACCGGGTCAACTTCAACCAGCCGGTGGGAAACCTGAGCTCACCGTTCTTCGGCCAACCGGTGGGCGCGCGTCCAGCGCGGCGGATGCAACTGGGCTTGCAGTTGGAGTTCTGACTCCGGCCGGAGCGTGGTTGAATAGGGGGAGGGAAGTTCGTGAGGCGGCTGGTCAGTGCAGCCTTGGCCCTGTTGCTGGCGGGTCACATCGCGCCCGCTGGCCAGCGACGCCGCTCCGAGGACCAGAAGCGGCAGGAAAGGATCCAGGAACTGTCCAGGGAACTGGCGCGCTGCCTGGCCTGGCCCTCGCCCGGAGAGGAGCAGAAATTCCTTCACGCCCGTGCGGCGGCATTGCTCGAGCGCCTGAAGACGGCAGCGGCGGACTCCTACGTTTTCGACCGCCTCAGCCGCGCGGCGGAAGATCTCTTGGAGGCCAGCGAAGAGATCGAAGAAGGGCGCGAACCGCCGCGCCCGCCCAAGGAGGGGGAGCGCGAGGAGACCGCACGCGAACTGCAACGTTATTACTTCCGCGTGCAGCAGGCGGAATACTTCGCTGGCCTCTCCGGGGAAAGCGACGCGGCAGCCTACGTCAGGCACGCCCGCGCTCTCTACCAGCAGGGACGCAGCGCTTACGACGCGCAGCACTATCGGAGGGCGCGCAAGCTCGCCGAAGCCGCGGCCTTGGTGGTCAGCGCCCTCGAAAGGTTGGCGCAGGCCAGGATCAGCAGCCAGGAACCGCCACGGATTCCCTGATGCGCGATGCCGCGATGGCCAGTCCCGCAAAGTTTTCGAACGCAACTGGCGGTGGTCTGCGCCGCTTCGCTTGCGGTGATCGCGGTTTCCGGAATCCTGATCCGGGACGTGGTGGCCGAAACCGAGTCCCGGCTGCTGGACGAGGCTCGCAGGCAGTGCGAGGCGGCCTGCCGTGAGCTCGCCCTGCAGTATCGGGAGCGGGCGGTGTGGGGTCGCGATGCCCTGGAGAGCCTGCCGCTCGGAGCCCAGGATCTCTCCCTGCGCGGCCTGGCCTTGACCGTGCTCCGTTCCTACGAGGGGCTCCAAGGCGGCTTCTACCGGTCGAACGGCGCAGGCGTGCTGGGTCTGGCCGCGTCGCCGGGCAGCGCCGCCAGTCTCGGCCCGCGCGAGCTCGAAATGGTCAGCTCGGCCGCCAAGCTGGCCGGAGCAGGTCCCGCGGTGGTCACCGGTTGGCAGGAGGGCGATCTGCTGGTGGCCGTGGCGACGCGTCTGGCGGAAGGGCAGGCCGCATGGGTTCTCAAACGGGTCCGGGGCGCGGCGGGACCGGCGGGGTTGCCCCGGAGGATCTGGTACGGGGCGCTCGTGTTTTCGGCTCTACTGGGCATCGCTGCGGTGGCCGGCATCTGGCTGTCGCTGCGCGCCGGAGTCTCCCGCATCAGCGCGGGATTGCGGCGGCTGGAGGAAGACTTCGACTACCGCCTGGAAGCGATCGGCGCGGAGTTCGGTGAAATCGCGCGGGCAGTCAACCGCATGGCGGAACGGCGGCGGGTGCTCGAGGCGGAGCTACGGCGGCAGGATCGGTTGGCCGCGCTGGGCAAGCTCGTGGCAGGGGTGGCGCACGAGATCCGCAATCCCCTGAACTCGCTGAGACTGACGCTCGAACTGCTCGAGCGGCGGTGGAAGAAGGGCGCGGCCACGGGCAGCGAGATCCGCGAGGCGCTAGCCGAGATCGAACGGTTGGACGGCATCCTGGCAAGGCTGCTGGCCTTCGGGCGACCTGCCCCGGCGGACCGCCGCTGGCAAGACGTGGTTGCGCTGGCCAGGCAAGCTGCCTCCATGGTCGAGGAACAGGCCCGACGCAAGCGCGTGACGTTGGTGCTGTCCGCGTCGGGCGAAATCATGGCCGAAGTGGACGGCCCCCAGATCGTGCAGGTCTTGTTGAACCTGCTGCTGAATGGCATCCACGCATCTCCGGAAGGCGCTCCGGTCGAGGTGCGCGCGGAGCATTGGGGCGACAAGATCTGCCTGAGCGTCAGCGATCGCGGTCCGGGCATCCCCGAAGAAATCCGACCGCACATCTTCGACGCCTTTTTCACCACTCGCCCGGATGGCAGCGGATTGGGTCTGGCCGTCTCGCGCGAGATCGTCGCAGCGCACGGCGGGAGTCTGGAGCTGGATCCTGCCGGTCCCGGCACGACGTTCCGGGTGGTGCTGCCCGCCGGGGAAGCAAGGCCATGAAGCACCGCGGGTTCGTACTCGTCGCCGAGGATGAACCGCAGGCGCGCCGCGCTCTGTGCGCCCTGCTCGAGGACGAAGGCTATCGGGTCGTCGCGGTGGCCGACGGGCGCCAGGCTGCCGACGTGTTGGCGCGCGAGCCGCTCGACGCGGCCATCCTCGATATCCGGATGCCGGAGAAAGACGGTCTCGCCGTGCTCGAGGAGTTGCGCCGGCAACCGTCTCCGCCCCCGGTGCTCATCATGACCGCATACGGCTCCAGCGACGTGGCCATCCAGGCGATGGCGCTGGGCGCATTCGACTACCTGACCAAGCCGATCAACTTCGAAGAGCTGCGCATTCAGCTCGAGCGGGCCATCGAAAGCCGCCGGCGTGCGGCCGAACTCGAGGTGTACCGTGCCGAGGAGAGGGCGGCGAGGGCAAACCAGATGATCGGCGACAGCCCGGCCATGCAGCGGCTCTACAAGTTGATCGGACAGGTGGCGCCCACCGATTCCACGGTGCTGATCACGGGGGAATCGGGCACCGGCAAGGAACTCATCGCGGAGGCCATCCACCGCCACAGCCCGCGGGCGCGGAACCGTCTGGTGAAGGTGAACTGCGCCGCCATCCCGGAGACGCTTCTCGAGGCGGAAATGTTCGGCTACGAGCGCGGGGCCTTCACGGGAGCTTTCGAGCGCCGCATCGGCAAATTCGAATTCGCTGCCGGCGGCACGATCTTCCTCGATGAAATCGGCGATCTGACGCCCTCGACGCAGGCCAAGCTGCTGCGCGTTCTCCAGGATCGCGTCATCGAGCGGTTGGGGTCGAACGTGACCATTCCGGTGGACGTGCGCGTTCTGGCCGCCACCCACCGCGATCTCGCCGAGGATGTGCGCCAGGGGCGCTTCCGCGAGGATCTCTACTACCGGTTGAGTGTGGTCGTGTTGCGTGCGCCCCCGCTGCGCGAGCGGCGCGAGGATATCCCGGCGCTGGCGCAATTCCTGCTGCGCCGCACGGCCGCTCGCCTGAAGCTCGCCGTCCCCGCCGTTTCGCCCGAGGCGCTCGCATGGCTCGCGGCGCAACCGTGGCCGGGCAACGTGCGCGAGCTGGAGCATTGCCTCGAGCGTGCGCTGCTGTTGAGCCGCGGCGGACTGCTCACCACGGAGCATCTGGAGGCCGGCGCTCCCCTGGGAGCCGCCGATCCCTTCGACGCCGTCTCGCTAGAAGAGGGCTTGCACGCCGCCGTCGAGCGCCTGGAGCGCCGCCTCATCGAGCGGGCGCTTGCCCGTGCCGGAGGCAACCGCAGTCGGGCCGCGGAGTTGCTCAAGATCAACCGCAGGCTGCTGTACGACAAGATGCGACACTACGGCCTGCTCGGATCCTGAGCAGGAGGGGCCCGCCAGCTTCGCGCCCCCGCCTTACGCGGCGATGCCTCAGCGCACCGGCTCTTCGTCTTCGAAGGCGGGCGTCTGTTCGAGATCCTCTTCTTCGAGGATCTGGCCACAATCCAGGCAACGAAGATAGTCAACGCCGTCGCGCCGGGCGATGACCTGGGTTCGGGCGTGTCCGCACACCTTATCCATAAAGACCGGAGTTACCCTTATTCTAGACCGCGGATCGCCCAAGTCAAGGGCACCCCGGTCGCGAGTCCGCCGGTCTTCTTAGGCGGTTGATTCGATCACCCGGCGCGTCCAGGCGAGGCTCGCCTCCAGATCCTCGCGCTCGCGGCGGGCCGCCTCCTCTTTGCCGGTCTGTGGGGGAGCCTGCCGCGGCTTTCCGCGCTCGGCCAGCGCGAGAAAGCGCGCGAATTCCCAGGCCGGCGTCTTGCGATACGCCTCCCAGAACCCGGGATCCAGACAGGCAAAAACGCGTGGCCCAGTGACGATGACCTCGAGGGCCAACGTACGGTCCGGGCAGCGCCGGAGGAACTCGCGCACCCATTCTTCCAGCCGCACGTTGCCCTCTCCCGCGCGCACCCAGGCTACCGCGGCTCCCTCGGGCACGCGCCAGACCGCGCTGTCGCGCAGGTGGCAGGTGAGCGTGTAGGGTGCCAGGACCTCGAGCGTGAGGTGCGGGTCCTCGATGGTCCACAGCGGATTGCCCGAATCCAGGCAGGCGCCCACCCAGTCGCGGCCCGCTTCCTCGATGAGCGTTTTCAGCTCGCGCGCTTGCATGTCGCCGGCGTGGTTTTCGATGGCGATCTTGACGCCCGCATCCAGCGCCTGCGAGCGCACCGCGCGCAGCACGCGCACCGTGTTTTCGATGTGGGCTTCGATGCCGGGCGGCACGGCGCGATCGGCCATGCTGCCCAGCACGGCGCGCACGATGGGTGAGCCCAGCAGGCGCGCCGCGCGGATCATGCGGCCCAGTTGCTGCTCGGCCGTGCCTTGCGAGGCATCGAACATTTTCGAGCTGGGACAGATCGAGCGCATGCCCACCTCGAGCGCGACCCCGAGCTTGCGGGCATGCTCGGCCACGCGCCGCAGGTGTTCGTCCTCGAGCGAACCGAGGAAGCGCGGCTCGCTGAAGTGCACCACGCGGGCCCCCAGCCGGGCACAGTAATCCAGCGCCTCGAACGCGTCCCAACCCTGGGAACGCAAACTGAACAGATCCACTCCCAGGCGCACCTTGTTCTCCTTGGCCAGCGGCGCGGCCGCCAATCCCAGGAAATCACGCCGGCGCATCGTTCTCAACCCCGCAGTTGCTCTGCCAGCCAGACGATGTAGCGGGTGTTGCGGCGGCGCACCTCGCGCACAAGCTCCGCCGGCAGCTCGTCGAGTTTCTCTTTGAAGAAGCGCTGGTCGCCGTCGGGCGACTCCACGTCGCGGCTCCCGACCACATTGCCCAGCCAGAAAACGAGGAAGAGGTTGCCGTCCACGCGCCCGCGCGCGGCATCGCCCAGCGAGTCGCCGCGGC
Organism: Bryobacteraceae bacterium; assembly: GCA_025062235.1. Taxonomy (GTDB): domain Bacteria; phylum Acidobacteriota; class Terriglobia; order Bryobacterales; family Bryobacteraceae; genus DTHT01. The sequence continues at coordinate 4,864 of JANXAE010000037.1, read as the reverse complement.
CCAGTTGCCGGTAGTACGCGGCCAGGGCGCTCTCCTCGCCGAAAGCGCCTTTCTCGGCGAACGCCTCGGCTCGCCGCACCATGCGCTCGTAGAGCTGCCGCCAGTAGGAGCCCGGGGGCTGCTCGCTGAGCACGTCGAAGAGCTGCAACTGGAGCTCCCCGGAGATCTTGTAGTTGACGCGGCCGGCGGTGGCGCGTCCGATCTGCCGGAGAACCTCGGCCTGCTTGCCGCTGCCGGAATGGATGCTGAGCGTGGCGTTGAAATGGCGGGCCACGGCGGCGAGCTCGGCGACCCGCGCGCCGAGCTCCTCGAGCGGGCGCCCGCCGAAGTCGCGCTCGACGCGCGGAACCAGCTCGGGCCACATCTTCTTCTTCACGTAATCGCGCAGCCCCACGCCCGCCTCCGGCGAGCTCTCCATGGCGCTCGGGTACGCCTGCCGCTTCTTGAAACCCAGATTGGGCGGCACCAGCTGCGCGGGCCGCCCGCGCGCTTTCAACCAGTGCATGCAAAAGAGCAGCTCTTCGGGCGTGGTCAGCGTCTCGGCTTCGTCGAGCGAGGGTTCGAAATCGAAGCTGCGCGAACCGGGTGCCGTGGATTTGACCTCGCGGATCCAGTCGTAAAGCTCCTCGTGGAGCTTCAGGCTGGGGCCGAATTTCACCGCCAGTCGCCGGATCTGGCTTTCCTCCAGTCGGTACGTGCGATCCCCGGCCTGGAAGGGCCGCGCGAACTCGGCCAGGATCCAGCGCCGCTCGTCGGGCGAGAACAGGTACTCAAAGCGTTCCCTCACCACGACCTCGCTCCACGGCTCGGGATGCCGCGGGTCGGCGCGCAGCTCGATCAGCCGGGAAGTATCGGTGGTGAACTTGGTGTAACCGGCGGCTTGGCGGATGGCCTCCTTGGCCGCCTCGACCGACCGCCGGATGTCGTCGTCCGTGGCGCCCGAAATGATAATATGATCGGCCTCCGCGCTGTAACCCTCCCGCCAGCCGGCGCGGATGGCCGCCCAGAGCCCGGCGTGATAGAGATGGCGGATGCTGACGCGTGTGTGGCCGGCGGCGGTGGGATCCTCGCCGTCGCGCTCTGCCAAGGCCTGTTCAGTCGTCATTTCCCGCGTGGCCGAAAGCTGCGGCGTGGAGGCCATGTTCAGCCCCAGGGTCTTCAGGATGACGCGATAGGCCTCAAAGATGGCCGGCAGGCTGATTTCCGGATGCCGATTTCCGGCCGCAATCGCAGCGCGCGCGCCCTGCGGACGCGGCAGAAAAGCGTCGTCGACCTGCTCGGCGAAGGTGCGCAGGGCTTCGTAGTCGCGGGTGGAAAACGGGATGGCGTCGACCAGGAGCTCGATCCCGGTGGCCGCACGCTGGCGCACGATGAGCTGCGCCTGGGGGAACAGACCGCTGGCCGGCGCACTGGCGGGTGCGATCCTCAACAGCAGCGACTGCGGCACGGGACCGGCCATTCCGTCGGCAGCCAGGTAGTAAGCCGACCGGTGGATGGGATCTCGCACCAGCGAGGCCGGGAAGATTTCCATGCTCCGGAGGTTCAACGTGGCCAGGCGCGCCGCCAGCCGGGCGCGCAGCTCGTCGTTGAGCTCGCGGCCCTCGGCATGGTCGAGGACGAGTTCGGCCAGTGCGATCGCCTCGCGGGCGTCCACGGGCAACGAGATCGGCATTGCGCTCACTGCGCACCTCCACTCAGAGTTTCAGAGTCTTCAAGTACGCACGGAAGGCGCTACCCAGGTCCTCCCGGCGCAGCGCGAATTCCACGGTGGCGATCAAGAAGCCCAGCTTGTCGCCGGCGTCGTAACGGGTGCCCCGGAAGCGGTAGCCGTACAACGGGCTGCCGTCGAGCAGGCGCCGCAGCCCGTCGGTGAGCTGGATCTCGCCCAGCGCGCCGGGTCCCGCCGCCTCGATGGCGGGAAAGATCTCCGGCGTCAGAACGTAGCGCCCGATGATGGCCAGATTCGACGGGGCCTGATCGCGCGGGGGCTTTTCCACCAGGTCGAGGATCCGGTAGAGACGGTCCCGTGTGCCGTCGTACTCGACGGGCTCGGCGGCCACGATCCCGTAATTGGGTATGCTCTCCGCGGGCACCTCCATCAGGGCCAGCACGGGGGCGTGGAATCGCTCCCAGACGTCGAGCAACTGGCGCAACGCCGGGGGCTCGGCGGCGATCACATCGTCGGAAAGCACGACGGCGAAAGGTTCCTCCCCCACGATCTCCCGGGCGCGCAACACGGCGTGGCCCAGCCCCAGCGCCTCGCGCTGTCGCACGTAGGCCACTTCGATCATGTCCGAGATTTGGCGGACCGCGGCCAGCAGATCATGCCGGTTGCGCGACTCGAGCAGGTGCTCGAGCTCGAAACTGACGTCGAAATGGTCCTCGATGGCGGTTTTGCCGCGCCCGGTGACGATGACGATCTGGCGGATGCCCGAACGGACGGCCTCCTCAACGCCGTACTGGATCAGCGGCTTGTCCACCAGCGGGAGCATCTCCTTGGGCTGCGCCTTGGTGGCGGGCAGGAAACGCGTCCCCAATCCGGCGGCGGGGAAAACCGCCTTGCGGACCTTCAGGCTCATGACGCTCAGCAGCTCCCGGAGGTTTGTGCGGCGGGCGGAGGCCGGCCGGCTCCCGACCCGAACTATGATTATAGGTACAACCCCCATGGCCGCATCGCGTTTCGGCGTGCTGCGCAAACTGTGCCTGACGCTCGAAATGATCAAGTTCGAGCATTCGGTTTTCGCGCTGCCCTTCGCCTTGACGTCCGCTTTGCTGGCCATGCGCGAGACCGGTTTGAACGCCCAGGCCGGCCTCGGCAAGCTGGCCTGGATCGTCGTCGCGATGGTGGGCGCCCGCTCTGCGGCGATGACCTTCAACCGGATCGCCGACGCCGATCTGGACGCGCGCAACCCGCGCACCGCCACGCGGCACCTGCCCGCCGGGCTGCTGTCGCGCCGCTTCGCCTGGGCCTTCCTCGGGGTCTCGGTCGCCGTCTTCTTGCTCGCCGCTCGTGCTCTCAACCCGCTCTGCCTGAAACTTGCGCCCCTGGCGCTCGTTCTGCTGCTCGGCTACTCCTACACGAAGCGCTTCACCACGCTTTCGCACCTTGTGCTGGGGCTGTGCCTGGGTGCGGCGCCAGCGGCAGCCTGGATTGCGGTCGAAGGCGCGCTCGACGCCCGCATCCTGTGGCTCACCGCCGCCGTCGCTCTGTGGACGGCAGGGTTCGACATTCTCTACGCCTGCCAGGACTACGAATTCGACGTGCGCGAAGGCCTCCGCAGCCTGCCGGCGCGAGTCGGCATCGCGCGGGCGCTCTGGCTGGCGCGGGCCTTGCACGCTCTGGTGCCTCCCTGCCTGGTTGCGCTGGCTCTCAGCTTTCATCTGGGCGTTCTCAGTCTGGCCGGCGTCGCGGCTATCGCCGGGCTGCTGGCGTACGAGCACCGGCTGGTCAAGCCCGACGATCTGTCGCGCGTCAACTCCGCCTTCTTCGCCGTGAACGGCTACGTCAGCGTGCTATTCTTTCTGTTTTGGGGGGCCGAGATTCTGGGACTGGGCGCCCGAGGCTGACGCATGCCGGTTTTCATCGAGGACAAGGCGCTGCTGCCCGTGCTGCGCAAGCTCGAGCGCGGCGAGCGGCTCGACGGTGACGACGGCCTGGCGCTCTACCGCACCCGTGATCTGCTAGCCCTCGGCTACATGGCCAACCGGGTGCGCGAGCGGCTGCACGGAAACGTCACGTACTTCAACGTCAACCGGCACATCAATCCCACCAACGTCTGCGTGGCCAGTTGCAGGCTTTGCGCGTTCGGGCGCAAGGCGCGCGATCCGCGCGCCTACACGATGTCGCTCGAGCAAGTCTGGCAAACGGCCGCAGAGGGCTGGACCGAATCGGTCACCGAATTCCACATCGTGGGCGGCCTGCACCCCGAGCTGACGCTCGAGTGGTACTGCGACATGCTGCGCGGCCTCAAAGAGCGCTTCCCGCAGGTGCATTTGAAGGCGCTGACCATGGTCGAGATCGCGTGGCTGGCCCGCCGCAGCAAGCTGAGCGTCGAGCAGACCCTGGCGCGCCTGATCGAGGCTGGCGTGGATTCGCTGCCCGGCGGCGGCGCGGAGATCTTCTCCGAGCGTGTCCGCCGGATCCTTTGCGATCACAAGATCTCGGGCGAGGAGTGGCTGGAGGTGGCCCGCACCGCCCACCGCATGGGCTTGCGCTCGAACTGCACCATGCTCTACGGGCACATCGAAACCGACCAGGAGCGCGTGGATCACCTGCTCAGGTTGCGCGCCTTGCAGGACGAAACCGGCGGTTTCGTGGCCTTCGTGCCCCTGGCCTTCCATCCAGCCAACACGGCCCTGCGCGCCCTGGCGCCGCCCACCGGCTTCGACGACCTGAAAGCCATCGCCGTGGCGCGCCTGCTGCTGGATAACATTCCGCACATCAAGGCCTACTGGGTGATGATGACCCCGCGGGTGGCGCAGGTGGCGCAACGCTTCGGCGCCGATGACATTGACGGCACGGTGGTCGAGGAAAAGATTTACCACGACGCAGGAGCCACCACCGCCCAGGCCATGCGCCGCCAGGAACTGTTGCAGCTCATCCGCGAAGCCGGGCGCGAACCCCTGGAGCGCGACACGCTCTACCGGCCGGTTTCGCGGCCGGAAACCGGCATGACCGTGCTGGTCTGAGGGCCTCGCCGCCGCGCCCAGCTGCTTCCCGCTTTCGCCGGCCCGGACACATCAGCCCATTCCGAGCCATTCGTTGACGGCTTTGGCCAGGCGCTTTGCGCGCCACTCCCAGAAGTCGTCGCACTTGTCCGCCTCGAGCAAATCTCCCGCATCTTCTCCGAAGAACTGAAGGGAG